>NZ_JBXALR010000002.1:0-191800 GCF_058799675.1 Pseudomonas sp. GW822-FHT06B12 | reverse complement strand
GGCGGCGGTGGTGAGACCGACGATCGGCGAAGTGAAGGACTTCGCAGGTGCGTCGATTGAAAATCCCGGCACGACCACTAAAACGCCGTTGACACTCAAAGGCACGGTAGCTGCGGGTCAAAAAGTCGACATTTACGAAGGCATCAACCGGCTGGGCGAGGCCACGGTGACGGGGACCGCGTGGGAGTTTGAAACGGGGACCTTGCCTCCAAAAGAGTACGTGTTCAAGGCCAAGGAGCCGGGTGTCGGTGGGCCGGAATCAAATACCTGGACCGTTACCGTACAGCCTGTGCGAACGGAAAAACCCGAAATCACATCAGTCACAGACACCAACGACCATGATGTCCCCCATGAATCGATCACTATTGCGACAACGCTCAAACTGACAATCCAGGCAGGCCCGAGCGAACAACTCAAGATCCTGGTCAATGAGCTCGAGAAGGACAAGAAGTTTGCTGATGCAGAGGGTGTTCTGCACTACGAACTGACCGACCTCGGGCTGGAAGAGCAAGACATCAAGGTAGTAGGCGTCGAGAGCGGGCTGGAGTCGGAAATCTGGACTGTCATCGTGAAACCCGGTCCATCGGACGGGAAACTCAAGATCACCGCCGCCAAAGGACCCCAACGCAAGGAGATCCCTCAAGGTGGCGCTACTACGGCCACCACGATCACGCTCCAAGGCACTGCCGAGCCCCGCAAGTCAGTCACTGTTTCCGACGTATTCAGCGTTCCGAAAGCTGTCCAGTCTGACCAGTATGGCTACTGGGGGCTTACCCTGAGAGATTTGAGAGTCGATTACTATAACTTCGCGCTGAGTGTCCCCGACGCCGAGTCCCCCATGCTTTGGCCGCTGACGGTATTCGCTGATGGAACACCCATTATCGAATCGGTGAGTGACCTTAACGGCAATATGATCCCTCCTTACGGCGAAACCTCTGGACAGGCGTTTACGCTGCGGGGCTCGGGTGCTGCGGGAGGGGAGATCAACATCCATGAGCTTCTTAGCGACGAGACAATCGAGGCTATCAAGGTCAACCCGCAAGGTCAGTGGGAATGGACGGCACATATCGACGCAGAGCCCAGGGAGTATCACTACGTAGCCTCAGCGCCGGGCGAGGGGGCGCCGAAGTCAAATCTCTATCGAGTGCGCAAGATCGCGTCGATGAAGTAATGGCGTGTTGACCCGGTACGCGCTGACAAGGGTCAGCGCATCGGGACCGGGTGTTAGATGAGCATCAACGCTACTGCTGACGTTTCGGCACCACCTCTGAAATGGAGATTGCTCATGACCATTCAAGTTATCGCTCCCCAAACACACGCACCCATCCCGGACCTCGACCCGCTGAAGCTCGAGCCGATGCTCGGTGATGATGCTCTGGACTCGATAGACACTCCCCGCGAGTTCAAGGCGTTTATACCGACGACGAACCTGGTGTCGCGTGACCAGTTCTATGTCGAGATTACCGGCGAGCCCGGCACTCCGGAGGGCGGGAAGTACACCAGCCCTCTGTTGACTTTGTCGCCGCCAAATATCAGAACTCTGAATTTGAAGAAGGAGGTCGTTGCGTTCCTGCTGGGCAAAAAAATGACGGTGAAGTACACGATCGTGCGTGAGAACGAGCCAGATAAACCCTCTCCGGATCTGGTGCTCAACGTGCTCCCCCTGCCACAGCGCGAGTTGAAAGCGGCGCTGATCCGTGAGGCGGAGAACGGCGGTAACGGGCCAGGACTGGATCTGACCGGCAGTTCCAACGACCTCACGCTGCGCTTGGGAATCTGGCCGCTGATTGCTGTGGATCAACGCTGCTGGATCTATCTGGAGGGCAAGAAGACCGGTGATGTGGATCACCCGCTTCCTGTGCTGGCATCGGAGCCAGTGGATGGGGCCTGGATCACTCGCGGTTATCGCGAGGTGAAGGTGCCTTACGACTACTTCAGGGCGTTGCTCAATGGCTCGCTGCTGAAGGTCATCGTCAAGGTCGCGCTGAATCAGGAAGACGACGAGACTCAGGCGTTTGATTTCGAGGAGCGGGTCTATACCGTTAAAAACGTCGTGGCAGTCAAACCGGAAATCACCACGGTGACGGACTCCGAGGGCACTCCTGTCGATGACAATGGTGAAACCACCGACACCACGCTGAAGCTGGAAGGGACGGCGGGTGTGGATGCGACGGTAGAGATTTTCGTTGGAGAAGAATCGAAGGGCACGGTCACGGCGGAAGGCGGGGTGTGGAAGTACGAGTTGACCGAATTGGGCCAGACCACGCACGTGATCAAGGCTGTTGCGAACGGGCTGGACTCTGATACTTGGACCGTGAAGGTGAAAGCCGCTGTGGTGAAACCCGGCATCACCCGGGTGACGGACTCCAAGGGCACTCCTGTCGCCGACAATGGCGAAACCACCGACACCACGCTGAAGCTGGAAGGGACGGCGGGAGTGGGTGAGGACGTTGAAATTTTCGTTGGAGAAGAATCGAAGGGCACGGCCACGGCGGAAGGCGGGGTGTGGAAGTACGAGTTGACCGAATTGGGCCTGACCACGCACGTGATCAAGGCTGTTGCGAGCGGACAGGATTCCAATACCTGGACCGTTACCGTGAAAGCGTCGGTAGTCAAACCGGTCATCACCAAGGTGACGGATTACATCGATGTTCCCGTAGATGACGAGGGAGAGACCACCTACTCCAGCCTGAAACTAACAATCAAGGCTGCTGCCAGGGAACTACTCAGGATAGAAGTGAATGGGCGCAAACAGGGTGAGCTCCATGCTGACGACAGCGGCGAGTTGAAGTACGACCTGAATTTTTTGGAGCAACGTTCGCATGTCATTACGGTAGTGGGTGTTGTCAGCGGGCAGGTATCCGATACCTGGACTGTTAAGGTAGTGGCAATGAAGGAGTTACTCTCCATCACTGCGGTCATGGACTCCCTGGGTACTGAAATCCCCGATTGGGGTTTCACGACCCCTACAACGCTAACGATAACGGGTAGGGGCGAACCCCTTCGGATGGGCGATGTTATTGACTCGGAATTTGCAGTACGCAAGGAGTTCAGTGTTGACGAAGACGGTTTCTGGAGTGCCGAAATCCCGTACGATTATCCGCGTCCATGGGTCTATGAAGTCCGTGCTAGACCGAAGTTCTCCAGTTCATCGGGGTTAGGCAATAGGAGGTTTTTCGTGGTGGCGGTTGGAGATCCGTTTATCACTTCAGTGAAAGACCCAGCAGGAGTCGAGGTTCCTGACGCTACCTTTAGCAAAGCCAGAGTTTTCACGCTAACAGGCAAGGCAACTCCTAATCGTTCTGTCGAGTTGTTCTTGGGAGACAGTACAAGACCGATAGATGTCTTTCCGGTTCAGCCTGATGGGAGCTGGAGCACCTCCGTCGACCTGTCGTCCAGTGGGCTGGTCTATGTGTCGTATAAGGTCCGAGAGCAGTCTGGAAATGGGCGATTTTCACCCGCTCGGAGATTCTATTTGCAATAACCGAAGTCGTCGCACGCGCGGTGATTAATCACTGTGCCAAGTGATTCACGACAGTTTTACAAGTAAAAGCCCACTGCGGATCACTCCACCAGTGGGCTTTTTTCTATCTGTCTACCATCACTCAAGGCGCGAACGGCATCACCCGTTTGTGATGAGTTTTGCGGTACGTATCACAGATGATCCTGAACGCCTCTTCACGCACCGGCTCACCGTGCAGGAAAGCATCAATCTCGGCGTAGGTCACGCCGTGGGACGCTTCGTCCGGTTTGCCGGGGGAGAGGTCTTCAAGGTCGGCGGTCGGGATTTTTTCCACCAGCGACTCCGGTGCGCCGAAGCTGCGGGCAATCGCCCGGACCTGGTTTTTCACCAGACCGCTCAGTGGTGCGAGGTCGCAGGCACCGTCACCAAACTTGGTGAAGAAACCCATCACCGCTTCTGCTGCGTGGTCGGTGCCGATCACCAGGCCGTGGGCGGCGCCGGCGATGGTGTATTGCGCGACCATGCGCATCCGCGCCTTGGTGTTGCCCAGGACGAAATCCACCGAGACTGCGTGCTTGCCTTCGAAGGCGGCGACTTCATTGGCCAGCGACTTGACCGCCGGGCCGATGTTCACGGTGTGGCGCTCATCCGGGGCGATGAAATCCACCGAGGCTTGCGCATCGTGTTCGTCGAATTGAGTCTCATACGGCAAACGTACGGCGATGAACTTGTAGCTCGCGTCACCGGTGCGCTCGCGCAATTCGCGCGTGGCGCGCTGGGCCAGCAGGCCGGCGGTCAACGAGTCGACGCCGCCGCTGATGCCCAGCACCAGTGTCTTGAGCCCGGAGTCGACCAGGCAATCCTGGATAAAGGTAATCCGCCGTGTGACTTCAGCCTCCAGGGCTGCCACGTCGGCGAAAGGCGGTTGGACCTTGAGCTGTTCAGCAATCTCACGCTGTACGGCTTGCATGAATTCACTCCTTGCTTGATGTGCCAGAGAGGGCGGCAGGTACTTGAAACACATGTCGCAAATAGGCGACGAAATTCGGGTCTTTGCAGTGCGTCTTGCCTGCTTCATCGGAAATCTTGGCGACGGGTTGACCATTGCATGCCGCCATTTTAAGCACGATGCTCATCGGTTCGACACCTGGAATATCGCAGGTCAGGTTGGTGCCAATACCGAAGCTGACATTGATTCGACCGCGCAACGCCCGGAATATCTCCAGCGATTTGGGCAGCGTCAGGCTGTCGGAGAACACCAGCGTCTTGCTCATCGGCTCGATACCGAGCTTATGGTAGTGGGCGATGGCTTTTTCGGCCCAGGCAATCGGGTCCCCGGAGTCATGGCGCAAACCGTCGAAGAGCTTGGCGAAATACAGGTCGAAGTCGTTGAGAAAGGCATCGGTGGTGATGCAGTCGGTCAGGGCAATCCCCAGCAGGCCGCGGTATTCGCGAACCCAGCAATCGAGGGCGGCGCTTTGGCTGTCGATCAGTCGCGGACCGAGTTGCTGGTGGGCCATGATCCATTCGTGAGCCATGGTGCCGAGCGGCTTCATGTCCAGCTCGCGGGACAGGTGCACGTTGCTGGTGCCGACGAAACGTCCGGGGAAATCGTGTTTGAGCACGTTCACCACTTCTTCCTGCACGCGGTAGGAAAAGCGCCGACGGGTGCCGAAGTCCGCCACCTGCAGGTGCGAGAGTTCTTCAGCGCTGGCATTGGCGCTCAACCAGTCGAACTTGCGATAGAGCTGCTCGCGGGCCTGTTCCATGACGACTTCACGGTAGCGATAACGGTTGCGCACTTCGCTGACCACCGCCAGCAGCGGCACTTCGAACAGAATCACATGCAACCACGGACCGCGCAGACGGATGAACAGCTCGCCGTTCTCGATGCCGGTGTGGATGTAACGCAGGTTGAAGCGGAACAATCCGAGAAAACGCAGGAAATCCGGCTTCAGGAAACTGATACGTTCCAGAAAGCTCAACTGATCGGCGCTCAGGCTCAATTCAGCCAGGCGCTCGATCTGAAAACGAATCTCCGCCAGGTAGGGGCGCAGATCCTCACTGTTACGGCAGCGGAACTCCCATTCGACTTCAACGTTGGGGTAGTTGTGCAGCACCGCCTGCATCATGGTCAGTTTGTAGAAGTCGGTGTCGAGCAAGTTCTGCACGATGCGATCGGCAAACACACTCTCGCTCATAACGGGAATCTCCATGCTGGCCGCCGCTGATGGCAGCGACGTTTCAGCTGTTTCAATGAATGGGGCTAGTGGCGCATATCGGTGGTAGTGATTGCCAGTGATTTTTTAGACCGCAGCAGATTCCTGTGGGAGCGGGCTTGCTCGCGAAGGCGTAATTCCAGCCAACATTAATGTTGAATGTGCCGGCCTCTTCGCGAGCAAGCCCGCTCCCACAGGGATTATGGGAAGCTTCAAATTTGCGGTGCATCCGGGCTGTCGATCTGCTCCAGCATCCACTTCACAAAGTCCCGGACCTTGGGCACTTCCGCCGAATGTTCGGGGTAGGCCAGGTAATAGGCGTCGCTGCTGGGCATCGCGTGTTGCCAGGGGATGACCAGTTTGCCGTCGGCCAATTCTTCTTCCACCAGAAACCGTGGCAACAGGGCGACGCCACAGCCGACTTGCGCTGCGCGGATGCACATATAAAAGGTTTCGAAACGCGGGCCGTGATAGCTGTGCTCGGTCTGGTATCCCTGGCTATCGAACCAATCGTGCCAGGCCTGCGGCCGCGAGGCATTTTGCAGCAACACCAGATCGCTGAGTTGCGTCGGGTCAGTAAATGGCTGCTCCGGCAGGCTACCCGGTGCACAAACCGGCACCAGCTCTTCGCCGAACAGTTTCAGGCATTCGGTGCCAGGCCGCGAACCCTGGCCGAAATAGAACGCCAGGTCGCTGCGCCCTTGCAGCAGGTCGTCGGCTTCCTGTTCGTTGCACAGGTCCAGATGAATATGCGGATGCCGCAGACGCCAGCCTTTAAGGCGTGGCACCAGCCAACGAGCGCCGAAGGTTGAAGGCGTGGACACACGCAATACTTCTGTCTCGCCGCCGTAGGAGCGCAGATAGTGGGTCGACATCTCGACTTGCGTGAGGATTTTTCGCACTTCAACCAGGTACAAATCACCGGCCGGGGTCATTTGCAGGCGTCGACGCACCCGGCGAAACAGCAGATGCTGTAGTAGCTCTTCGAGTTGCGCGACCTGTTTGCTGACGGCGCTTTGGGTCAGGTTCAACTCTTCGGCGGCGCGGGTGAAGCTCAGGTGACGGGTGACCGCCTCGAAACACTGCAACGCGGTGATCGATGGCAAGTGGCGTTTATTCAGCATGGGTGGTCCCTTGTTCTTGTTGCAACGCTTTGCATGAATAAACGGAATGATATCTCGCCTAAAGGTCGTTTGTTGGCAAGTCTCAGGCCGGCTACAACTAAAGGCCTGAAGCCCCTTGTCAGCGGGCTGTGAATTTTCTGCTTTTCACGTTGAAGGAGTGACCCATGGTTGCCGCATTGCTTGATCGTTTGGGTGTAAACCCGGCCCTGTACCAGAACGGCAAACAGCCCGTGCATTCACCGATCGACGGCAGCCAGATTGCCTCGGTGAACTGGGAAGGCGCCGCTGAAGTCGAGCAGCAGGTCAGTCGCGCAGAGCATGCGTTCGACCTGTGGCGCAAGGTCCCGGCCCCACGTCGTGGTGAACTGGTGCGCCAACTGGGCGACATTTTGCGTGAATACAAGGCCGATCTGGGCGAGCTGGTCTCCTGGGAAGCCGGCAAGATCACTCAGGAAGGTCTGGGTGAAGTTCAGGAAATGATCGACATCTGCGATTTCGCCGTCGGCCTGTCCCGTCAACTGTACGGTTTGACTATCGCCTCCGAACGTCCGGGCCACCACATGCGTGAGTCCTGGCATCCGCTGGGCGTGGTCGGGGTGATCAGCGCGTTCAACTTCCCGGTTGCGGTCTGGGCCTGGAACACCACGCTGGCGCTGGTCTGCGGCAACTCGGTGATCTGGAAACCGTCGGAGAAAACCCCGCTTACCGCACTGGCCTGCCAGGCGCTGTTCGAGCGCGTCTTGAAGAATTTCAGCGATGCGCCGCAATACCTCAGCCAAGTGATCATCGGTGGCCGCGATGCCGGTGAAGCGCTGGTGGATGACCCGCGTGTCGCCTTGATCAGCGCCACCGGCAGCACCCGCATGGGGCGCGAAGTGGCACCGAAAATCGCCGCGCGTTTTGCTCGCAGCATTCTGGAACTGGGCGGCAACAACGCGATGATCCTTGGCCCAAGCGCCGACCTCGACATGGCTGTGCGGGCGATTCTGTTCAGTGCGGTCGGCACCGCCGGTCAGCGTTGCACCACCCTGCGTCGCCTGATCGCCCACGAGTCGGTCAAGGAAGAGATCGTCACCCGCCTCAAGGCTGCCTATTCCAAAGTGCGCATCGGTCACCCGCTGGAAGGCAATTTGGTCGGCCCGCTGATCGACAAGCACAGTTTTGAAAACATGCAGGACGCGCTGGAACAAGCCTTGAGCGAAGGCGGCCGAGTGTTTGGCGGCAAGCGGCAGCTCGAAGACACGTTCCCGAACGCCTACTACGTTTCGCCGGCCATCGTCGAAATGCCAGAGCAAAGCGATGTGGTGCGCAGTGAAACCTTCGCCCCAATTCTGTACGTGGTTGGCTACAAAGACTTCGCCGAAGCGCTGCGCCTGAACAACGCGGTGCCGCAAGGCCTGTCGTCGTGCATCTTCACCACCGACGTGCGTGAAGCCGAGCAGTTCATGTCGGCGGTGGGCAGCGACTGCGGCATCGCCAACGTCAACATCGGCCCGAGCGGCGCGGAAATCGGTGGCGCCTTTGGTGGCGAGAAAGAAACCGGCGGCGGTCGCGAGTCCGGTTCCGATGCATGGCGCGGTTACATGCGTCGCCAGACCAACACCGTGAACTATTCGCTGGAGTTGCCGTTGGCCCAGGGGATCACGTTCGACTGAGGCTTGAGTCAAACAAGGATCCCCTGTGGGAGCGAGCTTGCTCGCGATGACGGCAGCACATCCGACATGGAGGTGACTGGAAAACTGCTATCGCGAGCAAGCTCGCTCCCACACTGAATTGTGTAGTGGTTAGGTTTCATTTTTGGAGTCTGGCAATGCCGTTACGCGAAGAGTGCTTATGGGAAAAACTGACGCCGCAACGGCCTGACCGTGCGGCGCTCAAGGGCGAGGTGACGGCGGACGTCTGTGTGATCGGCGCCGGCTTTACCGGGTTATCAGCGGCGGTGCATTTGCTGGAACAGGGCAAAAGCGTCTGTGTACTGGAAGCCAAGCGCTGCGGGCAGGGCGGTTCGGGGCGTAACGTCGGGTTGGTGAACGCCGGGATGTGGATTCCCCCGGACGAGATCGAAGCCGGGTTCGGCGAAGCGATCGGCAGTCAGCTCAATCGCATGCTCGGGGCGGCACCTGCCCTGGTGTTCAGCCTGATCGACAAATACAACATCGATTGCCAGTTACGCCGCGAAGGCACGCTGCACATGGCCCACAACGCCCGTGGCGAGGCCGATCTGCGCAGTCGTGAAGAACAATGGAAACGCCGCGGCGCGCCCGTGGAATTGTTGACCGGTGCCGCTTGCGAACAGGCAACCGGGACCAAAAAAATTGCCGCCGCATTGCTCGACCGCCGCGCCGGCACGCTCAATCCGATGGCCTACACCAGCGGTCTGGCCAAGGCTGCCGCGGACCTGGGTGGTCAGCTGTTCGACCATTCACCGGTCACCCGGCTCGAACGTCAGGGCCAACGCTGGTCGGTGCAAACCGACGCCGGTTCGGTCATGGCCGAGCAGGTGGTGATCGCCTCCAACGCCTACACCGAGGGCGATTGGACCGAATTACGGCGCAATTTCTTCCCCGGCTATTACTATCAGGTGGCATCAAAGCCGCTGACCGAAGAGGCCGCGCAGCTAATCTTGCCCGGTGGTCAGGGTTCCTGGGACACCCGCCAGGTGCTCAGCAGTATTCGTCGCGACAAAGACGGTCGGTTGTTGCTTGGTAGCCTCGGTAATGGCAATCAGAAACCCACGTGGTTCCTCAAAGCCTGGGCCGACCGGGTACAGCAGCATTATTTCCCCTATCTCAAACCGGTGGAATGGGAATGCACCTGGACCGGTTGCATTGCCTTTACCCCTGATCACTTGATGCGTTTGTTCGAACCGGCGCCCGGTTTAGTGGCAGTCACCGGTTACAACGGCCGTGGCGTGACCACCGGCACGGTGGTTGGTAAAGCCTTCGCCGATTACTTGTGTAACGGAAATCCTCAGGCGCTACCGATTCCCTTCGCCCCCATGCAGCCATTGGCTGGGGTGGGCTTGCGCAGTTGTCTGTACGAGGCCGGTTTTTCGCTCTATCACGCGGGCCAGTGCCTGCGGATTGTCATTTGATCGAGGAAATATGTTGCGGGAAGCGGCGCTTTTCGGCGTAGCGGCTAGCCTGTAATGGTGCGTGTTGTAGCAGTTGCGCACCGGCAGTGTGCAGTTCGGTGACGCACGCTGTTACAGGCTGGTTGCACGTCGTTTGGCGCCGCGGTTGCAATGATGGCGCGCTCGGGTTGCGCCTAAAAAATGAAATGGTTTCACCTTCCGCGGTTTAGACGGTTGCACGCCCAATGAAAAAGGGCCCGAAACAGTCGTAATAACAATAAAGCAGCGACTTTTTGAAGAATAAAAAACTGATGGCACGCCACTTGCTCTGCGCTTTGTAGCTGAATCAAAGCTTCCGCTGAAGTTGCTGTGCTAACTAAAAAACCTCAGGAGCACCATCACATGTCGCAGACGTTTTACAGGAAAGGTTTTCTGGCACTCGCAGTCGCTACTGCATTGGGTGTTTCTTCGTTTGTTCAGGCTGATGTCAAAATTGGTGTGGCAGGTCCGATGACCGGTCCTAGCGCTTCCTTCGGCTTGCAATATATGAAAGGTGCGCAAGCTGCGGCGGATGCAATCAACGCCAAGGGCGGCATCAACGGCGAAAAAATTGTTCTGGTCCAGGGCGATGACGCCTGCGAACCGAAACAGGCTGTGGCTGTTGCGAACAAAATGGTGCAGGACAAGGTTATCGGCGTTGTCGGGCACTTCTGCTCGTCGTCGACCATCCCTGCTTCCGAGGTCTACTCCGACGCCGGCGTCATCGCGATCACTCCGGGTTCTACCAACCCGGCGGTCACCGAGCGCGGCCTGCCTGCCATGATGCGTATGTGCGGGCGCGATGACCAGCAAGGTATCGTCGCGGGTAACTACATCGTCGACGTCCTGAAAGGCAAGAAAGTTGCCGTCATCAACGACAAGGACACCTACGGTAAAGGCCTGGCGGACGCGACTGCCAAGCAGTTGACCGCGCGTGGCGTGAAACCGGTTCTTGAAGAAGGTCTGACCCGTGGCGAGAAAGATTTCAGCGCCCTGATCACCAAGGTCCGTTCGGTAGGGGCCGACGTCCTTTACTTCGGCGGCCTGCACCCGGAAGCCGGTCCACTGGTCCACCAACTGCGCGAGCAAGGTCTGAAAGACGTCAAGTTCATGTCCGATGACGGCATCGTGACTGACGAAATGGTCACGACAGCCGGTGGTGCTCCTTACGTTGACGGCGTGTACATGACCTTTGGCGCTGACCCGCGTCTGATTCCAGACAGCAAGGCTGTCGTGGAAACCTTCCGCAAGTCCGGTTACGAGCCTGAAGGCTACACCCTGTACGCCTACGCTTCGGTACAGGCCCTGGCTGCCGGCTTCAACGGTGCCAAGACAAACAAAGGCGAAGACGCTGCCAAATGGCTGAAAGCGCATCCGGTGGAGACCGTGATGGGCAAGAAGGAATGGGATACCAAGGGCGACCTGAAAATCTCCGACTACGTGGTTTACCAGTGGGATGCTGCGGGCAAATACCACCAGCTGGAAAAACAGAAGTGAGATAAGCGCATCGCCAGGCCTGGGTCTCTCGATATCCGTCGTGGGGCGCAGGTCCGGCTTTGGTCATGGGTTCTGCAATCATGCCGACCCGGTATTTTTCTTCTGAGCCACATGAACCTGGCCAGGTGCGCCTCACAAGGGCTCATCGACACCGGGTTCGCGGTGGCCTCTCAAGTTAGTGAGAGTGCATGATGGACGGTATTTTCCTGCAACAAGTTATCAACGGTTTGACTCTCGGTTCGGTCTACGGCCTGATCGCCATCGGCTACACAATGGTCTACGGCATCATCGGCATGATCAACTTCGCCCACGGCGAGGTTTATATGATTTCCGCGTACCTCGCGGCGATCAGCCTGGCTCTGCTGTCTTGGTTCGGTGTCGAATCCTTTCCGTTATTGATCCTGGGCACCCTGCTGTTCACTGTCTTCGTGACGGGTGTGTATGGCTGGGTCATCGAGCGCATCGCTTACAAACCGCTACGCAACTCCACCCGACTGGCACCGCTGATCAGTGCTATCGGCGTTTCCCTGATCCTGCAGAACTACGCACAAATCGCTCAGGGCTCACGGCAACAGGGTATTCCTACGCTGCTGAGCGGTGGGCTGAGATTCGATATCGGTACTGGTTTCGTGCAGATCACCTACACCAAGATCTTCATTCTGGTCGCCGCGTTTGTCGGGATGGCCCTGCTGACCTACATCATCAAATACACCAAGTTGGGGCGCATGTGTCGTGCGACCCAACAAGACCGCAAGATGGCCTCGATCCTCGGGATCAACACCGACCGGGTGATCTCCTACGTGTTCATCATCGGTGCTGCCATGGCTGCGCTGGCCGGTGTCTTGATCACGGTGAACTACGGCACCTTTGATTTCTACGCAGGCTTCGTGATCGGCATAAAGGCCTTCACCGCTGCGGTGCTCGGCGGCATTGGTTCGCTGCCTGGCGCCATGCTCGGCGGGATCATTCTCGGCGTTTCCGAGTCGCTGTTTTCCGGGGTGATCAACTCTGACTACAAGGACGTCTTCAGCTTCTCGCTGCTGGTACTGATCCTGATTTTCCGTCCTCAAGGCCTGTTGGGTCGCCCACTTGTGGCGAAGGTATAAGTATGTCCGACGCTAATAACAAAACTATCGATGTCAAAAAAAGCCTGATCGACACTGTTCTGGCCGGGTTGATTGCCCTGATTGTCTTCGGCCCGATCGTGGGCGTAGTACTTGAAGGTTATAGCTACAACCTGCAGCCGACGCGTGTCGCCTGGATGGTCGGGGCGGTGATGATCGGGCGTTTTGCCTTGAGCCTGTTCTTGCAGACCCCCAAGGGGGTGAAGGTTCAGCAAGGCTTCGAAGTCGTCGGCTCCGGCGTGCATGTGCTGCCGCCTGATTTCAAGTCGCGGCTGCGCTTCATCATCCCGGGTTTGATCGTGATCGCTATCGTGTTTCCGATCTTCGCCGACAAGTACCTGCTGACGGTGGTGATCCTGGGATTGATCTACGTGTTGCTGGGCCTTGGCCTGAACATCGTGGTCGGACTGGCAGGTCTGCTCGACTTGGGTTATGTGGCGTTCTATGCCATCGGCGCCTATGGCCTGGCACTGGGTTATCACTACCTTGGCCTGGGCTTCTGGACCGTGTTGCCGTTGTCGGCACTCATGGCGGCAATGGCCGGCTGCATACTCGGCTTTCCGGTGTTACGCATGCACGGCGACTACCTGGCCATCGTGACCCTGGGCTTCGGTGAAATCATTCGCCTGATACTGACCAACTGGCTGTCCTTCACGGGAGGGCCTAACGGTATGCCGGTGCCATCACCGTCGTTTCTCGGTATCGAGTTCACGCGTGTGGCGAAGGATGGCGGGATACCCTTCCATGAATTCTTCGGGACCGAATACAACCCGAACATAAAGTTCATGTTCATCTATGCCGTGTTGTTTCTCGTCGTGATGCTGGTGCTGTATATCAAGCATCGCCTGACCCGCATGCCGGTCGGGCGCGCCTGGGAGGCTTTGCGCGAAGATGAAATCGCTTGTCGCGCAATGGGTCTCAACCACGTACTGGTCAAGCTCTCGGCCTTTACCCTGGGGGCTTCCACAGCCGGTCTGGCCGGTGTGTTTTTCGCCAGCTATCAAGGTTTCGTCAACCCGACCTCGTTCTCGTTCTTCGAATCGGCCTTGATCCTCGCCATCGTCGTGCTCGGCGGTATGGGGTCGACCGTCGGCGTGGTGATCGCCGCGTTCGTGCTGACGGTCGCGCCGGAACTGCTGCGCGGCTTCGCCGAATACCGCGTGTTGCTGTTCGGCGTCCTCATGGTGCTGATGATGATCTGGAAACCGCGTGGCCTGATTCGGATCAGCCGTACCGGTGTGATCCCGCGTAAAGGCGCCTTGACTGAAAGGAGCGCGTCATGAGCGATGAAATCATTCTCTCGGTAGAGAACCTGATGATGCACTTCGGCGGCATCAAAGCCCTGAGCGACGTCAGCCTGAAGGTCAAACGCAACTCGATCTTTGCGTTGATCGGCCCCAACGGTGCGGGCAAGACCACGGTGTTCAACTGCCTGACCGGATTCTACAAAGCTTCTGGCGGGCGTATCGAACTCAACACCCGCGGGGTGAAAACCAACGTCATCAAAATGCTCGGGGAGCCGTTCAAGGCGACCGATTTCGTTTCGCCGAAAAGCTTCGTCAACCGGCTCCGCTACAAGATGTTCGGTGGCACGCACCTGATCAACCGCGCCGGCTTGGCGCGGACCTTCCAGAACATTCGCCTGTTCAGGGAAATGTCGGTGATCGAGAACCTGCTGGTAGCCCAGCACATGTGGGTCAACCGCAACCTGGTGTCCGGCATTCTCAACACCAAAGGCTACCGTAAGGCTGAAAGCGATGCCCTGGACCATGCCTTCTACTGGCTGGAAGTGGTCGATCTGGTGGACTGCGCCAACCGCCTGGCCGGTGAGCTTTCCTACGGCCAGCAACGCCGCCTGGAAATCGCCCGGGCCATGTGCACCCGGCCCAAGATCATTTGTCTGGACGAACCGGCGGCGGGCCTCAACCCGCAGGAAACCGAGGCGCTCAGCGCGATGATTCGACATCTGCGCGACGACCACGACATTACCGTGGTGCTGATTGAACACGACATGGGCATGGTAATGAGCATTTCCGACCACATCGTGGTGCTGGACCACGGCAACGTGATCGCCGAGGGTGACCCTCAAGCGATCCGCAACGATCCGAAAGTGATTGCCGCCTACCTGGGTGCTGATGAAGAGGAGCTGGTATGACTCAACCGATCCTCGAACTGAAAGAGATCGACGTGTTCTATGGGCCGATCCAGGCCCTGAAGAAAGTCTCGCTGCACATCAACGAAGGAGAAACCGTCAGCCTGATCGGCTCCAACGGTGCCGGTAAATCCACCCTGCTGATGTCGATCTTCGGCCAGCCACGGGCCGCCGACGGGCAGATCGTCTACCGCGGCGTGGACATCACTCACAAGTCGTCCCACTACATCGCCTCCAACGGCATTGCACAATCGCCGGAAGGGCGGCGGGTATTCCCTGACATGACCGTCGAGGAAAACCTGCTGATGGGCACGATCCCGATTGGCGACCAGTACGCTACAGAGGATATGCAGCGCATGTTCGAGCTGTTTCCGCGGCTCAAGGAGCGGCGTAATCAGCGGGCGATGACCATGTCCGGAGGCGAGCAACAAATGCTCGCGATCGCTCGGGCGTTGATGAGTCGGCCCAAGCTGCTGTTACTCGACGAACCGAGCCTGGGGTTGGCGCCGATCGTGGTGAAACAGATCTTCGCCACCCTGCGCGAACTGGCGGGCACCGGCATGACCATCTTCCTGGTCGAGCAGAACGCCAACCACGCGCTCAAGCTGTCCGACCGGGCCTATGTGATGGTCAACGGCCAGATCCGCCTGAGCGGTACCGGCAAGGAGTTGCTGGTGAACGAAGAGGTGCGTAACGCCTACCTCGGCGGTCACTGAGTTATCTACTGAAGTCTCCAGCCCCGACGAGCAATCGCCGGGGCTTTTTTATATCTCCAAAACACATCAACCCTTGTGGGAGCGAGCTTGCTCGCGATAGCGGTAGATCAGTCACTTCGATGCTGACTGTGCCGCCGTCATCGCGAGCAAGCTCGCTCCCACAGGGGACGGTGGTGCTCCTTATGGAAATTGTGGAAAACAATATTCTCAACCTGCTAAAGCGCGACATAAAGCCGCTGCAAATAGCTGTTTTTCCACAGTTTTGACTTGTCCCCGTTTGCTGTGGAGCTGGCTGTGGGTAACATGGGAGCAACTGTCTGAAGGCCTTTAACGGCGTGGCTTGCAGGGTTGTGGTTGTTTTTTGATCAGGTGTTTTTACGCGGCCTTGAGTGAGCCTTGTCAACCTTTTTATTGCCGACGCCCATCGGCTGAAAAGTCGTTGCTCATCCTGTGGATAAGTCTGTGGTTAAACTCTGGAAAGACTCGGCAAAGGGCCGTAATTACTGGCGTGGAGCCATCGCCTCGGTGACTGGTCGGTCGCACCGACCGATGCTGGCTACACTTGTCAGTGCCCAGGTCAAGCAAAAAACTTTCAAATCTGCCCGCAAAGCCTTGTAGATAGCGCGTCTCAAGGTTTGCACTTGCCCCCAAAGACTGTGGACGGGGCTGTGGATAAGGTGCGTGCAGTTGGCTACGAGCCAGAGCGGCCAAGGCCTGGCAGCAGTTGAGCGTTTTCTGTACAGCGAACATGACAGGATTTTCATTTTCGCGGTTTTGGGTTCAGGTACTCTGCGCGCCTTGGCGCCCCCGAATGGGCGCTCGTCATTTGACGACATGGAGCCATTGCATGACCGATAGGAACGCCTTTGCTCCTGCCGAACCCGTCAGCCCGACGCGCCGGTTGCGTCAACGAATCGGCTACCACCTGGCGGTGATGGATCTCGGTGGACGGGGCCTGGCATTGATCGGCGGGCTGATATTCCTGGCCTGGATCAGCTCCGGTATTTACAAGGTTCAGCCGGATGAACAGGGCATCGTGCTGCGCTTCGGGCGTTGGCAACAGACCGCTGAATCCGGGCTGCACTATCACTTGCCCTATCCTGTCGAAACCGTCCTGTTACCCAAGATCACTCAGGTCAATCAGCTGCAACTAGGCACCACTAGCAGTGTGCAGAGCGCGGCGAGCAATGGCGCGCGCGACAAGCAGATGCTCACCGGAGATGAAAACATCGTCGAAGCCGATTGCACGGTGTTCTGGCGGATCAAGGACGCGCGACTCTACCTGTTCAAAATCAGCGACCCGGAGCGCTCGGTGAAACTCGCGGCCGAAAGCGCGCTGCGCGAGGTGATTGGGCGTACGCCGATTCAATCGGTGATGTCCGACAAGCGTGCACAGATCGCCGATGAAACCCGAGACTTGCTGCAGCAACTGCTGGACCGCGAACAGGCCGGGATTCTCATCACTCAAGTGCAACTGCAACGGGTCGATCCGCCGCCGCAGGTGATCGATGCGTTCAACGATGTGCAGCGAGCCCGCGCCGACCAGGAGCGCGCCCGCAACGAAGCCGAAGCCTATGCCAATGACGTGATTCCCCGGGCCCGTGGCGACGCGGCGCGTATCACCCAGGAAGCCGAAGCTTACCAGGCACAAGTCGGCAACCTGGCCGAGGGCGAGGCCAAGCGGTTTCTTTCGGTCTACAACAGCTACGTGCAATCCAAAGACGTCACCGCGTGGCGCCTGTACATGGAGAGCATAGATGAAGTCCTGAAAAAGGCCTCCAAAGTCATCATCGACTCTTCCGGCAAAGGCATGTCCGGGGTGGTGCCTTACATGCCGCTGAGCGAGCCAGGCAAACCGCAGCAGAAGGACGCCCGACCATGAACCGCACCTTCAAATGGCTGACCGTAGCCATCGTCGTGATTGCGCTTTGGGCGTTGGCCGCATCGGCCTATGTCGTCGATGAGTCGCAACAGGCACTGATCATCCGCTTTGGCGCACCGATGGGCGTGGCCGGCGAGCCGGGGCTCAAGTTCAAGGTGCCGTTCAGTGATTCCATCGTGTTCTACGACAGTCGCTTGCAGACTTTGTCGTCACCGGCCGAACAAGTCATCCTCGGTGATCAGAAGCGTATCGAAGTCGAGACCTACACACGTTTTCGCATCGACGACCCGCTGCGTTTCTATCAAACGGTCGGAACGCTGGATCAGGCCAATGCGCAACTGACGCAAATGGTCAGCTCCTCGTTGCGCCGAAAGCTGGGCGAGATATCGCTGCGTTCGTTGTTGTCCACGGATCGTCAGCAGGAAGTCGCGATCATCGAAAAGGACGTGGCCGACAAGGCCCGAGCACTCGGCATCGACGTGACCGAGGTGCGCCTGCACCGCGCCGATCTGCCGCTGGAGGCCAGCCAGGCGATTTACGACCGGATGAAATCCGAGCGTCAACGCGAAGCCAAGGAGCTGCGTGCGCAGGGGTTTGAATGGGCTCAGCAAATCCAGGCCAAGGCCGACCGTGACCGCACGGTGTTGCTGTCCGAAGTTCAGCGCCAGGCGGCAATCACCCATGGTGAAGCGGACGCGGCGGCCAACCAGATTCTCTCGGCGGCGTTCAGCAAAGACCCGCAATTCTACAAGTTGTACCGCTCGTTGCAGACCTACCGCCAGGCGCTGTCGGACAGCCAGCCGATGCTGGTGCTGACGCCTGATGCGGAGTTCCTCAAGCAGTTTCGGAGCGGGCCGGCTACAACCAACGGCCGATAGGGATCACCATGAGCAACCTCCCCGCAGACCAGCGGGTTGAGCGACGCGCGGGGATGATGTTTCGATGACGCAGTCTCTTGCCGGGAAAACGCTCGATGTTATTTGAGGGTGCGCTGCACGCGCTGAGCATGATCTTTCAGGTGTTCCTGCTGGACCTGATCCTGTCCGGCGATAACGCGTTGGTGATCGCCATGGCCTGCCGCGGATTGCCGCCCGAGCAGATGCGGCGAGCCGTGTTGATCGGAACCAGTGGCGCTATCGCCCTGCGGGCATTGCTGACCACGCTGGCCGGTTGGTTGCTGCTGGTGCCGTGGCTCAAGTTGATCGGCGCCGTGCTGTTGCTGGTGATTGCAGTACGACTGCTGACTGAGGAAGAGGCCGACGAAGAGGGCAACTCGTCAGACCGTTCGCCACAGACCTTGGGTGGTGCGGTGGTCACGGTGCTGACCGCCGATCTGATCATGAGCATGGACAACGTGGTCGGGTTGGCGGCGGTGGCTCAGGGCAGTGTCTTTTATCTGGTGCTGGGGTTGCTGTTGAGCGTGCCGCTGCTGATGTTCGGCAGCCTGCAGATCACCCGGTTGTTACGGCGTCAGCCGTTGCTGGTGTCGATCGGTGCGGCGCTGCTGGGTTATGTCGCCGGGGACATTGCGGTGTCTGATCCGGTGGTGGCGGGCTGGGTCAACAGCCAGTCGCCGGCGCTCAATCAGGTGCTGCCGCTGTTGTGTGCGGTGTATGTGGTGCTTCAGGCGCGGATCATTCTTCGGCAGCGTGCGCGGTTGCCGAAACCGGCCGTCAGGCAGCGGGTTGCGCCGGCTGTCGCGGTTCAGGCGCCGCCTGGCACCAAGGTTGCGTTACCGATAGTGAAGCCTGAGGTCGTACTGACTGCTCAGCCCGCGCCTGCGATTGAGGCGATTGCCGATGAGCCGCCTCGGCGCTTGGCTCGGTGGTTCGGCGGCTACAGTGGCTGGGCGACGGTGTTGGCCGGGCTTGCAGGTATTTTCGTGATCAGTGCGGCGTTGTATAGCCTGGTGGGCGGCTTGTCGGGTGGTCTGCTGCCCACACCGCAAAAGGATTATGTGTATGTCTGCACCGGTGCCAGTACCACCCTTTACTATCGGCCCGGTGGCAGCACGATCCGGATCGTCACGGGCGGCGGTGAAGCCACGGGTTACGTGAGGTACAAGAAAATCCTCTGGCAGAACCCGCAAAACGCCCTCAAGGAGCTGCACCTGACGCCCCCCAGCGAGGTGGAAAAAACCAGCCCCACGGTCGTCACCCTCAATGGCGGCAGCTTCTCGCAGATCCAGTGCGCGCGCAGCCTGTGACGTGAGGGTTGCTGACCCGGTTGCCGCTGCGCTCCGCGCCGGGCATGCTGCCAGTTGATTTTCTATTCCATTGGCTGCGTTTCAGCCCAAACCAGGAGAACACGATGTCCAACACCCTGTTTATTACCGGCGCGACGTCCGGTTTTGGTGAAGCCTGTGCCCGTCGTTTTGCCGAGGCCGGCTGGAAACTGGTACTGACAGGCCGTCGTGAAGAGCGTCTGAATGCCCTGTGCGCCGAATTGTCGAAGCAGACCGAGGTCCATGGCCTGGTGCTCGACGTGCGTGACCGCAAGGCCATGGAGACGGCGATTGCCAACCTGCCGCCGTCGTTTGCCACGCTGCGCGGACTGATCAACAACGCTGGCCTGGCCCTGGGCGTAGACCCGGCGCCCAAGTGCGATCTGGACGACTGGGACACCATGGTCGACACCAACATCAAAGGCCTGATGTACAGCACTCGCCTGCTGCTGCCACGCCTGATCGCCCACGGTCGCGGCGCCGGGATCATCAACCTCGGTTCCATCGCCGGCAACTACCCGTACCCAGGCAGCCACGTGTACGGCGCGACCAAGGCCTTCGTCAAACAGTTCTCGCTGAACCTGCGTTGCGACCTGCAAGGCACCGGCGTGCGGGTGAGCAACATCGAGCCGGGCCTGTGTGAAAGCGAGTTCTCGCTGGTGCGTTTTGCCGGTGACCAGGCGCGCTACGACGCCACTTACGCGGGTGCCGAACCGATCCAGCCGCAGGACATCGCCGAGACGATCTTCTGGGTCCTCAACGCCCCGGCGCACATCAACATCAACCGTCTGGAATTGATGCCGGTGAGCCAGACCTGGGGCGGGTTTGCGATCGACCGTAGCGGTGGCAAGGCTTAAAACCGAGTCATCTTCATCGCGAGCAAGCTCGCTCCCACAGGGGGAAACTTGTTGTGTCCGACATTGCAGGCACACCAAAGATCCAGTGTGGGAGCGAGCTTGCTCGCGATTGCGTTCAGCCAGGCGAAAGTGCCCGTAAGGTAGACTCCTTTCCTTGAACCCCCACCGCAGTCTGCGGTTTCAAGGGTTTCAGAAGGAGGAAATGTGAGTAACCGAGGTGAGCAGGTACTGCTCAAACAATCGACCATCCTGATGTTCGCCGTGGCGATCGCCGCGATCGTCACGGGTTTTTTTTCTGGCTCCCAATCGATTTTGTTCGATGGGTTTTTTTCGCTGATCGCGACCTTCATCAAGGTTCTGATGCTGATTACCGCCAAGCTGATCGCCAAGGAAAGTAACCAGCGCTTTCAGTTTGGCTTCTGGCATCTCGAACCGATGGTGCTGCTGATCGAAGGCAGCTTCCTGTTGCTGATTGCGATCTACGCCTTTCTCAGCGGTATGTTCGGCATCATCAACGGTGGCCGCGAGATCGAACTGGGCCTGGTGATCCCTTTTGCGGCGGTGCTTAGCGTCGTCTGTTTCGGCTATTTCTTCTACGTTCGTTATCGTAATCGTACGTTGAAGTCCTCGCTGATCCAGTTCGACAACATGAGTTGGCTGGTGGATGCAATGCTCTCTATCGGCTTGCTGGTGAGCTTCCTCACCGCGTTGCTGCTCAAGTCGTACGGCTATGGCGCGTGGGCCGCTTACGTCGACCCGTCGATCCTGATCATGCTGGCTCTGAGCATGCTCGCGCCGGCCTTGAAAATCCTCAAGCCAGCGTTACGCGATGTGCTGGGGATTGTTCCGGATCAGCTGGATGACAAGGTTCGCCAAGTGATGGACGAGGCCAAGGCCGAGCATGGTTTTGCCGACTACATCTCGTATGTGCAGAAGCATGGGCGTGCGCGGTTCATCGAGATTCACGTGGTGTTACCGGCGGATTACCGGCTCGACGGCGTGGCCACACTGGATGAGCTGCGCGATCAGATTTCGGCGAAACTTGGCAAGCCTGACGCGGCGCGTTGGCTGACCATCAGTTTTACCGGTGATCGCAAGTGGATTGCTGGCTGAAGACCGTGTCGCTGCCATCGCGAGCAAGCTCGCTCCCACAAGGACACCGTTGAACCTGTGGGAGCGAGCTTGCTCGCGATGGCGGTCTTTCTGTCAGCCGAAATACTCGGCGAGGCCGCGATAGCAGGTCGCCAAATGGTAAGGCGTGGTCGACGGCATGTCCTGGCGGCTAACCGCGCCATCCCTGTCCAGGCATTCGTACCAGCCACCAGCATGCAGGAAGTGCTGCTGCAAGGCTTTCAATTGACGCTCGAGCAAGGCGTCGCTGCCCGGACGCAAGGTCAGGGCGCGCAGGTATTCCGCCTGGGCCCAGATGCGTTGGGTTTCATCGCGAGGCCTGCCGTCCAGCTCAAGGTCGAGCATCGCTCGCACCGCCCCCGTCTGCTGATTGACGCCCAATTGCTCGGTGAACGCGAATGCGCGGGTCAGCGAGGCGTGCAGTTTTGATCCGCGTAGCGCCGCCGATGATGCCAGCAGAAAGAACCATTCGAACTGATGCCCCGGTTCAAACCAGTTATCCACAGCCCCCAGCGGTTTTTCCATCATCACCCCGTGCTGCGGGTCGATGAAGCGCTTTTGCATGGCCTCGCACAGTGCATTGAGCGCGACCTGGGCCGGGCCATCATCGCGTACTGACAGCGTGGCGAGGAACGCTTCGGCCAGATGCATCAGCGGGTTCTGCAATGGTCCGGTGTTGAGCGACGACCAGTCGCGGTCGAGGCTGGCTTCGTACAGACCGTCACCTGTGGCGAAACGCTGAGCAACCACTTCCAGCGCCGCATTGAGCACCGATTCCACCAACGGCTCGCGAACCTTGGCCCAGTAATGGGCGCAGGCAAACAGAATGAAGGCGTGGGTGTAGAGGTCTTTACGCTGATCCAGCGGCGCGCCGTGGGCATCGATGCTGTAGAACCAGCCGCCGTGCTCGGCATCGTGGAAATGCCGTTGCAAGGAGCGGAACAGCGCAGCGGCGCGCTCTTCGGCGGCCGGCACTTCACCGATCAGGCTGGCGAACAGGTACAGCTGCCGTGCGCAGGCCATGGCCCGGTAGCGTTGTGGCGGCAATGGCCGATGCTCGGCGTCCAGCGCTTCATACGGCAGCGCCATGTCCGCGTTCCAGCCGGGCCCTTGCCAGAGCGGCACGATCACGTCCTGGAAATGCTCCCGCACAGTGGCGAACAGAGCGGTCAATTCAGGCTGGGAGGCGGAGCGGGGAGCATCGGGCATTGGCTGGCGTCGTCACGGCAGGAGTGTTTGCGCGACATGGTAGCAGGCCTGAGAGAAGCAGTGTCTGTCCGGGCCCCATCGCGAGCAGGCTCGCTCCCACATTAGTCCTGCGCACACAGTTCCACTGTGGGAGCGAGCTTGCTCGCGATGAGGCCCGCCCAGGCAATAGAACACTCAGCCGGCGAGCAACCAGACGCCGGTCGCCGCCGAAGCCGCCCCCGCTACCCGAACCAACGGCGCAGCGGCCTGAGGCAATACGCGCACCAGCGCATAACCGGCGGCATGCAGGGCTGCGGTCGCGGCGACGAAGCCAGCGGCATACGCCCAAGGGCTGGACATGTCCGGCAGCTCCAGACCATGAGCCACGCCGTGGAACAAGGCAAACAGCGCAGTCGCGCCGATGGCCAGACTCAATGGCGGGCGCACCGCCAACGCGACGGCCAAACCCAGCGCCAGTACCGAAGCGGCAATCCCGCTCTCCAGCGCTGGCAGGTTCAAGCCTTCAAACCCGAGCATCCCGCCAATCAGCATAGTGCCGACGAAAGTACACGGCAGTGCCCAGCGCGCTGCGCCCTTTTGTTGCGCGGCCCACAACCCCACGGCCAGCATCGCCAGCAAATGGTCGAGCCCCCCAATTGGGTGACTGATCCCGGCCAGCAAGCCGTTGTCGCCATGGCCAGGGTGGGCGAACGCCAGTGCGGGCGTGAGCAGCAGGGCTGCGGCGACGAAGATGCGTTTGAGTGTCATGAATAAGCTTCCTTGTTGATAACGCGTGTGGATAAGTTTCAGGCCGCGCTCAGCAGCCCTTGGCGCTCGATGAAGGCGATGATTTCTTCAAGGCCCTGGCCGGTTTTCTGGTTGCTGAAGACGAACGGCTTGCCGCCGCGCATGCGCTTGGTGTCGCTGTCCATCATCGACAGCGACGCGCCTACCAGTGGCGCCAGATCGATCTTGTTGATTACCAGCAGGTCGGATTTGCAGATCCCTGGCCCGCCCTTGCGCGGCAGCTTGTCGCCGGCCGAGACGTCGATCACGTAGATCGTCAGGTCCGAGAGTTCCGGGCTGAAGGTCGCCGACAGGTTGTCGCCACCGGACTCCACCAGAATCAGATCGAGGCCGGGAAAGCGCCGGTTCAGCTGATCCACCGCTTCGAGGTTGATCGATGCATCTTCGCGGATCGCCGTGTGCGGACAGCCGCCGGTTTCTACGCCGATGATCCGCTCGGGGGCCAGGGCTTCGTTGCGCACCAGAAAATCGGCGTCTTCGCGGGTATAGATGTCGTTGGTGACCACGGCCAGGTTGTAGCGATCACGCAACGCCAGGCACAGGGCCAGGGTCAGCGCGGTTTTGCCGGAACCGACCGGGCCGCCGATGCCGACGCGTAGAGGTTGTGCGTTCATGTGCTTCTCCAAAATAACAGGGCCAAAATAACAGGCCCTAGGAACGAAACAGACGGCTGTACTGGCGCTCATGGGCCATGCACGCCAGGGACAGGCCGAAAGCGGCGCTGCCGTAATGTTGGGGATCGATGCTTGAGGCGTTTTGCTGTGCCTGTTGCAGCAGCGGCAGCAGTTCGCTGGTGAGACGTTGTGCGGCTTGCTGGCCCAGCGGCAAAGTCTTCATCAACACGGCCAACTGATTCTCCAGCCAGCTCCAGAGCCAGGCGGCCAAGGCATCTTGTGGGCAGATCTGCCAGGCGCGGGCCGCCAGCGCCCAACCGAGGGCCAGATGCCGTTCGCCGCGTTGGGCGAGAAAGGCGCGGGCGGGGTCATCCAGTTCCGGTAAGCCATTGAGCAGTTGCTGCAGGGAATAGCCCATTTGCCGGCTCTCCTGATGCAACTCGCGGGTTTCCCGGCTGGCGCGGTGTTCCTCACAGCGTTGTAGCAACTGTGGCCAGTCTTCATTGGCGGCGGCGGTGCAATGGGCGAGCAACAGCGGCGCTTCGAAGCGCGCCAGGTTGAGCAGCAACTGATCGCTGATCCAGCGTTTGGCGGATTCCGGATCGCTCACGCGGCCATTGTCCACGGCCATTTCCAAGCCTTGGGAATAGCTGTAGCCACCAATCGGCAATTGCGGGCTGGCCAGACGCAGCAGCGCCCAGGCCGGGTTCATGTGCGTACGCCGAACTGGTGCAGTTTCGGCGGATAGTTGAAATCTTCATCACCGTGGCGTGAATGATGATGACCACCGCCATAGGCGCCGTGCTCCGGCTGGAACGCTGCTTCGATGTTTGCGGTCTGCGCGCCCAACTGTTCGAGCATGGCTTTGAGCACGTAGTCGTCGAGCAGGCGCAACCAGCCGTCGCCGACTTGTAGGGCAACATGGCGGTTGCCCAGGTGATAGGCGGCGCGGGTCAATTCGAAGGCGTTGGCGCAAGTGACGTGCAGCAGTTGCTCGGGACGGGCGCAGACACGCACGATACGACCGTCTTCGGCCTCCAGGCATTCGCCGTCGTACAGCGGCGGCTGCCCGCGCTCCAAAAACAACCCGACATCTTCACCTTCGGCACTGAAACAGCGCAGGCGACTTTTACTGCGCGCCTCGAAGTTCAGGTGCAACTCGGCGGCCCAGACGGGTTGAGGCTCGATTCTGCGATGAATCACCAGCATTGGAAGGCTTCCAGCAAAGGACAATGCTCAGGCTAGAGCAAGGGGCTTGCCAATCGGCCGAGGCGTAGGAAATCCCTTTCAGAGCGTAGTGGGTGTTTCTGAATGTTGCGGGATTTGGAAGTGAGGCGGGTGAGTTTGGTGCGCGCGGGTTCTTGTGCGCACCATTTTGTAGCGCATAAAAAAGATCGCAGCCTGCGATCTTTTAAACGATTACTCGGTACTACCTAACCCTTGCCAATGCTTCAAGCCGATAAAGATAAAGCGCAGCTGCTGAGTGATCTTCGCCTGTGGCGTCAGGTGCTCGGGCAATGCCTGGGCGGGTGGGTCGATGATGTCGGGGAGGGTGGCAAACACACTTTTGACGATCAGGTCGGCCATGACCGACAACCCGGCGAAGTCGAGGTGTTGCAGCTTGGGCATCAATGACAGGTCGGCGGCCAGGTCCGAGCTGATGTTCTCGCGCAGTTTGCCGATAGCCAGGCGCACCGGCAGCGAGCCACCATATTGTTCGCGCGCCAGAAACAGGAACTGCGAACGGTTGGCCGCCACCACATCGAGGAAGATTCGCACCGAGGCGTCGATGATCCCGCCCATGACGAATTCGTTGTGGCGCACCAGGCGGATGGTTTCGCGGAAGGTCTGGCCGACTTCGCTGACCAGTTCCAGCCCGAGCTGATCCATATCGGCAAAGTGCCGGTAGAAACCGGTCGGGACAATGCCAGCGGTTTTCGCCACTTCACGCAAGCTCAGGCTGCCGAATCCTCGGCCGTATTCCATCAGGTGGCGGGCAGCGTCCATCAAGGCGTTGCGGGTCTGTTGTTTCTGTTCGGCGCGGGGCAGCATCAGGCGGCTGACTTCTAATCAAGGACAGCGGCGCACTCTAGCAAATCAGCTTTGCTGGCGTCGAACTTGAGTAAAGGAGGGTGAGGCGAGGAGTGCGGCTTACATAAAGTCAAAGCCCGATCCAGGAGATCGGGCTTTTTTCCGGGCCAGCATGGTCTTAGCTCAGGCTAGCGTTGCGTTCGATCACGCGGTCACCACCACCTTCAGCCAGGGTCTGACCTTGTGGAGTGCGATCGGAACCATCGGAAGCCAGGGTTTGACCTTGTGGAGTGCGATCGGAACCGTCGGAAGCCAGGGTTTGACCTTGTGGAGTGCGATCGGAACCATCGGAAGCCAGGGTTTGACCTTGTGGAGTGCGATCGGAGCCGTCAGAGGCAAGGGTCTGACCTTGTGGAGTGCGATCGGAACCGTCGGAAGCCAGGGTCTGACCTTGTGGTGTCTTGTCGTAGCCGTCCTGAGTGATCAGGCCTTTTTCTTTCAGGCGTTCGTTACCGTTGGCACCGTCGGCAACCGTTTGGCTATAAACCGAGTGGCTGGATTTGACTTGCGGAGTTGCCTGATCGGCAGCTGGCAGGGCAAAAGCAGTGCTGGCTAGCATCGAGAGGGTCAGGCTAAGCAGTATTTGGCGTTTCATGATCGGTTGCTCCTTGGGAGGGCTATAAAGTGGGTACGAAGCTAATGCTACTCTCGATAAGTCGATATAAAAGTTCATAAAGACAATGGTAATAATCAACGGAATTGATTGTTCTGCGGAAAGCCTCTAGAACGGACGTTTCCGGGGAGTGCTTTTGCACCGAGGTGGGTATTTTCGACTCACTTGCGGGTCGGAAAAGTGCGGGGCGAGTAACGAAAAGCTGTCTGGATGGTCAGGGGGTTTGGCTTTTTAGCGCCTGAAAGGGTTTTTGCGTTAAACCTGCGGGCCATTTGCCAGTCGTAGTTCCTATAATCAGCCGATTTTTGGCCTACCGTTTCATGCAGGCGTCGCAGTTCGGGCGCTGAATCGTAATCAGGAGCTCTGTGCAATGACGCGCCCTCGTAAAATTCTCGCCTGGGTTTTCGGCAGCCTCGTGCTGCTGATGGCCCTGCTGGTGGTGATCATCGCGTTCTTCGACTGGAACCGGATCAAACCGCCGCTCAACACCAAAGTCTCCGAAGAACTGCACCGCCCCTTTGCCATCAACGGCAACCTGACGGTGGCCTGGAAGCGCGAAGTCGAGGAAGGCGGTTGGCGCGCCTGGGTGCCATGGCCGCACGTGGTAGCCGAGGACTTGAGCCTGGGTAACCCGGACTGGTCGAAAAAGCCGCAAATGGTCAGTCTCAAACGCGTCGAGTTGCGGATCTCGCCGTTGGCGCTATTGGCACAACGGGTAGTGATTCCGCGCATCGACCTCACAGAGCCGAATGCCGACCTGCAACGCCTGGCCGATGGTCGCGCCAACTGGACCTTCACGTTCGATCCGAACGCCAAACCGTCCCGCTGGGTGGTAGACATCGGTGCAATCGGCTTCGACAAGGGCCACGTCACGCTCGATGACCAGAGCCTCAACACTCAGCTCGATCTGCTGATCGACCTGTTGGGCAAGCCGATTCCATTCAGCGACATCGTTGGCGATAAAGCGGCGAAGAAAGCCCTGGAGAAGGGCTCGGCGCCGCAAGACTATGCGTTCGCGCTGAAGGTCAAAGGCCAATACCACGGTCAGAAACTGGGGGGCGAAGGCAAGGTCGGTGGGTTACTGGCGTTACAGGACGCTGCCAAGCCGTTTCCGTTGCACGCGCAAGTGAAGTTTGCCGACACCAGCGTCGAGCTGGCCGGCACCCTGACCGACCCGCTGAACCTCGGTGCGCTGGACCTGCGCCTGAAACTGGCCGGCACCAGCCTGGGCAATCTTTATCCCTTGACCGGTGTACCCCTGCCGGCTTCGCCGCCTTACACCACCGACGGTCACTTGATCGCCAACCTGCGCCAGGCGGACGGTGCGACGTTCCACTACGAGGCATTCAACGGCACCATCGGCAGCAGCGATATTCACGGCGACCTGACGTATGTCGCCAGCCAGCCGCGGCCCAAGCTCAGTGGTGCGGTAGTCTCCAACCAACTGCTGTTCGCCGACCTCGCGCCGTTGATCGGCGCCGACTCCAACGCCAAGCAAAAGGCCCGTGGCGGTGAAAGCAAGCAGCCGGCGGACAAGGTGTTGCCGGTCGAGGAGTTCCATACCGAGCGCTGGCGCGATATGGACGCGGATGTCGAATTCACCGGCAAACGCATCGTTCAAAGCGAGAAGCTGCCGTTTACCGATCTCTATACGCACCTGGTGCTCAACGATGGTCAGATCAGCCTGGAGCCGCTGCGCTTTGGCGTAGCGGGCGGCAAACTCGATGCGCAGATCCGTCTGAACGGCCTTGTCATTCCGTTGGAAGGACAGGCGAAACTGACCGCGCGCGGCTTCAAGCTCAAGCAACTGTTCCCGAGCTTCGAGACGATGAAAACCAGCTTTGGGGAACTCAACGGTGACGCCGATCTCGCGGGTCACGGCAACTCGGTGGCGGCGTTGCTGGGCAGCGCCAATGGTGATCTGAAGCTGTTGATGAACGACGGTGCGATCAGTCGCCAACTGATGGAGTTGGCCGGGCTGAATGTCGGCAATTATGTGGTCGGGAAAATCTTTGGCGACCAGGACGTGAAGATCAACTGCGCGGCGGCCGACTTCGGTATCAAGACCGGTCTGGCAACCTCCCGGCTGTTTGTGTTCGACACCGAGAACGCGATCGTCTACATCGACGGCACGGCGAACATGGCCACTGAGCAGCTCGACCTGACCATCTCGCCAGAGTCCAAGGGCGTGCGGCTGATCTCGTTGCGTTCGCCGCTGTATGTGCGCGGCAAATTCATCAAGCCGGACGCCGGTGTGAAGGGTGTGCCATTGATGCTGCGGGGCGCGGGGATGGTGGCGCTGGGGGTGATTGCAGGTCCGGCGGCGGGGCTGCTGGCACTGGTGGCGCCGAGTGGCGGCGAGCCGAATCAGTGCGTGCCGTTGCTGGCGCAAATGAAAGAGGGCAAGGCACCGGTGACGGTCAAGCCGACCAAATAGTCGGCTGTAAGTGATCGTTCCCGCGCGGGAACGATCATCGCAGTCAGCGGCGGCACCTACAGGCGTTCGCGTGATGGCTGCGATTTTGGCAAGAGCCCCGAAAGCTTTGCTTCTTCATCCAGCCATTGAAAAAACGCCCGCACCGGTGGATGCCGTTCGCGTCCGGGTACACACAGTGCGCTGTAGCCGGCGCCGTCCACCTGAACCTCAGGGCGATAACCGACCAGCAAACCACTGGCAACACTTTCCGACACCAGAATATTGCTCGCCAGCACCAGGCCCTGGCCGGCAATCGCCGCTTGCAGGGCGTAATGCTCTTCGTCGTATTCACGCGTGACGGGGTGGTGACTTAACCAGGTTTCCCCGGCTTGTGCGCACCAGGCTTCCCAGCCATGGGCGTAGAGCCTGGAATTGTGCCAGTTCACGCTGATCAGCGTCGGTGGCCGGCTGCCAGCCAGCGCGACTTGCTCGGGCGAACCGTAGACCCCGAATTGCTCATCGAACAGGCACTGGCCGTAGAGGTTCGGATAGTCGTCGAGGCTGTAGCGGATCACCAGGTCGACGCTTGCGTCCTGATGCAGGTCGATGACCTCGCAGTGGGTGTCCAGCCGCAGTTTGATGTTTGGGTGGCTGGCGTAAAACCGTCCCAGACGCGGCACCAGCCACAACGTGGCAAAGGCTGCCGTGGTGGAAATCATCAGCGTGCTGCCGCTGCGTTGCGGGCGCAGGGTGTCGACGCTTTGCGCCACTTCGAGCAAGGCGCCATGCAGGCTGCGGAACAGCCGTTCACCGCAGCCGGTCAGTTTCACGCGGCGCGGCAAGCGCTCGAACAACGGCACCCCGAGCCAGTTTTCCAGCGAACGGATTTGATGGGAGATCGCCGTCGGCGTCACCGACAGTTCATCGGCAGCCGCTTTGAAGCTCAGCAGCCGTGAGGCGGATTCGAACGCGCGCAGGGCGGTCAGGGGTAGCGAGGCAAACATCCGGAAAACTCCATGGATGAAATGGATTCATCCTGACTGACTTTTGCTCATTTGAAGAGGAGCAGCCGAGAGCGTCAAGCTTTAAGCCACAAGCTTTAAAGCAGCCAAGTCTTTCGAGTTTAGTCAGTTCAGGAGATTGAGATGAGTAAAATTCTTGCGATACACGCCAGCCCTCGCGGTGACCGTTCGCATTCGCGGCGGTTGGCCGAAGTGTTTCTTGCCGCCTGGCAGGCCCATCATCCGCAGGCGCGGTTGACCCGTCGGGAAGTCGGCCGGGCGTTGATTCCACCGGTCAATGAAGCGTTCATCGCCGCCGCGTTTCATCCTGAGCCCGAGTCTCGGCCGCTGTCGATGCAGGCCGACCTGGCGCTCAGCGATGAACTGGTCGGTGAGTTGCTCGGCCACGATTTGCTGGTGATCTCCACGCCCATGCACAACTTTAGTGTGCCCAGCGGCCTCAAGGCCTGGATCGATCAGATCGTGCGCCTGGGCCTGACCTTCAATCACAGCCTGGACAACGGCATCGCTCAATACGAGCCGTTGGTGAAGGGCAAAAAAGCCCTGATCATCACCAGCCGTGGCGGTTTCGGTTTTGGCCCCGGTGGCGACAACGAAGCGATGAACCACGCCGATGCGCTGCTGCGCACCGCACTGGGATTTATCGGCATTGACGACATCACCGTGGTCGCGGCCGAAGGCGAAGAGTCTACCGAGCGGACGTTTGCGGTTTCATCCGCCGAGGCTGAGCAACGCTTGTTGGCGCTGTCCAGGGTGTTTTGAGATGGCCTGGGGGTTTCTGCTGATTGCCGCCGCGTTCGAAGTGACGTTCGCCATGGGCATGAAATACGCCGAAGGCTTCACCCGGCTGTGGCCATCGCTGGTCACCGTGGCGGCCGCCATCGGCGGGATCTACTTCCTGACCCTGGCCATGCGCGAGCTACCGGTGAGCATCGCCTATCCGATCTGGACCGCCATCGGCTCGCTGGGCACGGTGCTTCTGGGGTTTGCCTTGCTGGGCGAAAGCCTGACGCTGATCAAATTGCTGTCGGTAGGGTTGATCGTGGCGGGGGTGGTGGGGTTGAAGTAGGGGGGCTGGAATGTCATAGACTGGTCGTGAAGGTGTCATTTTCGGTGGCGATGCTCGTGGCCGACGCCTGTATCCCACCTTGGGCCTTCTTATCGATTACAAGGATGTCTGCCCATGTCGCAAGAGACCGCCACGCGCTACCCCTTGGTGCTGGTCCCGGGAATGCTCGGCTTTATTCGCCTGCTGTTCTACCCCTACTGGTACGGGATCATCTCGGCGCTGCGCCGGGGTGGGGCGACAGTGATCGCGGTACAGGTTTCGCCGGTCAATTCCAATGAAGTGCGCGGTGAAGAGTTATTGGCGCAAATCGATGAAATATTGCGCGAAACCGGAGCGGGCAAAGTCAATCTGATCGGCCACAGCCAAGGTTCGCTGACCGCCCGTTACGCTGCCGCCAAGCGCCCGGACCAGGTGGCCTCGGTGACCTCGGTGGCCGGACCCAACCATGGCTCGGAGTTGGCGGACTATCTGCACAAACACTGTCCACCCGACAGTGCGAGGGGCCGTGTGCTGAGCGCCTTGTTGCAGTGGGTCGCGTGGTTGATGGGTCTGTTGGAAACCGGCTATCGCGGGCCGAAATGGCCGGTGGATATCGATGCCTCGCACAACTCGCTGACCAGCGAAGGGGTCGCGCTGTTCAATCAGCGCTACCCACAGGGATTGCCCGAGACCTGGGGCGGGCAAGGGCCGGAGCTGGTCAATGGTGTACGTTATTACTCGTGGTCGGGGACCTTGCAACCGGGCAAGACCAACCGTGGCGGCAACCTGTTCGACGGCACCAACCGCAGCTGTCGGTTGTTCGCTAAAACCTTCGTTCGCGAGGCCGGGCATTGCGACGGCATGGTCGGGCGCTACAGCTCACATCTGGGCACGGTGATTGGCGATGAATACCCGCTGGACCACTTCGACATCGTCAACCAGTCGCTGGGACTGGTGGGCAAGGGCGCCGATCCGGTGCGGTTGTTCGTCGAGCATGCGCAGCGGTTGAAGGCAGCGGGGGTGTAAGGACTTTGACCGCGTTATCGTTCATCGCGAGCAAGCTCGCTCCCACATTTGATCTGCGTCGCTCACAAATCCCCTGTGGGAGCGAGCCTGCTCGCGATGGCGTCAGATCAGGCAACACTTACCTTGCGACCCAACACCAAGGTCCAACGCTCCGAAAGAATCACCCCGCCCAGCGTCAGCATCCCACCCACCAGGTGGTACAGCGCCAACTGCTCATGCAGCACCACCGCCGCAATCAATGCGGTAATCAGCGGCAGCAGGTTGAAGAACAGCGTGGTTCGGCTGGGCCCCAGGCGCACCACCGCTTGCATCCACGCCAGTGGCGCGAGCATCGAGGCCAGCAGGCAGGCATAAAGCACCAGCGGAATGTTCTGCAAGGTCGGGCCGACTTTTGGCGAGGCCAGGAACAGCGGAAACAGCACCACCACCGCCACCAGCACCTGCAAATACAACAGCACCAGCGGCGGCAAACGCAGCTGCCATTTTTTCAGCAAGGTGCTGTAGATCGCATAGGCCAGGGTGGCGATCAGCATCATCGCATCGCCCAGGTTGACCCCGTGCTCCAGCAGCGCACCCAGGCTGCCGGACGAAACCACCACCAGCACGCCGGCAAACGACAGCACCGCACCGGCCAGCGCACCGGCGGTCAACCGTTGGCCGAGGCTGATGATCGCCATGGCCAGCGACATCAACGGCATCAGCGACAGGATGATGCCCATGTTGGTGGCCGAGGTCATCGTTGCGGCGAAGTAAGCCAGGCTTTGGTAGACCGCCATGCCGAGCACGCCGAGGACGAAAATTTTGCCCAGGTTCGGGCGAATCACCGCCCAATGGGTCATGACCGGTTTGAGCATGAAAGGCGTGAACAGCATCCCGGCGAGCAGCCAGCGATAGAAACCGATTTCGGCAGGGAAGATCGCGCCGACTGCCAGTTTGTTGATCACGGTGTTGCCGGCCCAGATGAAAATGGCCAGCAGGGGATAAGCGTATTGCATGGGAAAAACCAGAACGTTAATGAAGGGCAATTATCCGCTGTCTGGATTAAAGCCTATACTTCAATCCAGACAATCGGCCCCTGATTTCGGACAGCATGAACAGCAAACACATCGACCTGCTGGACTTCAGCGAACTGCCGGCCCCGGTGTACTTCCGTTATGCCGACTTCGACACCCACGAATATGCCTTGGCCCACCGCCACCCGTGGGGCACCCTCGAATATTCGGCCCATGGTGTTTTGCACATGGAAATTGGCAGCAGTCGTTTCATGTCGCCGCCCCAGTACGCCGTGTGGGTGCCGCCGCAGATCGAGCACAGTTTTTACAGCAATCAACCGATCAACTACCGCGCGGTCTGCCTCGCGCCGTCGTTGTGCCGCGAGCTGCCGCAGCAGGCCTGCACCCTGGCAATCAGTGACATCCTCAAGGCAATCCTCAAGGACTTCGCCGCCCGCGACGTGAAAATCCCTCAACACCCGGCCGATAAACGCTTGGCCGAGGTGTTGGTCGACCAGTTGCAACAAGCGCCGGTGCATAACTGTTATTTGCCTTACGCCAGCAGTAGCGGATTGCTCAGTGTGCTCGAAGCCTTGCAGGCGTCGCCGGGCGACAACCGGCCACTGGCGCAGTGGGCGGAGCAGATCCATGTCAGCGAACGAACCCTGGCCCGGCAGTTTGTTCGAGAGCTGGGCATGAGTTTTGGGGAGTGGCGCCAGCGCGTGCGTTTCCTGGCCTCGATCGAAGCACTGGACAGCCCGCGCAGCATTCAGGAGATCGCGTTCGATATGGGTTACAGCACATCGTCGGCGTTTATCGCGATGTTTCAGCGTCAAGCCGGTTGCACACCCGAGCAGTATCGAAGGCACAAAGTTCTTTGATCGTTTTGACTGCATTCAATGGGGTTGTTTATTAGCTTCTATATATTTTTGAGGGGGGCTTCGTCAGAGTTGTTTCACTGTTGAAACTGTTTTCTGGGGCAACGACTATCTCGGCTTGATCGAGAAAAGTCTTACGGAACTGTCAGCGATGTACTCCATTAATCGCTCGTCGAGCGTTATACGGTTTGTTGTCCGGCTCCCATGCTTTTTGAGTAGGGGCTGTTCAACTAATCCATTAATTCAGGCACTAGCGAATGAGTCGGTCGTCAATAAACAACCCGTCACCTGTTTCAGTTAAAACAAGTGCTCATCACGAACTTGTCAAAAACTCTATTCCTGCCTGGCTGGCCCACTCGACCCCGCAACGACTTCGTGCGTTGAAAGAGGGACGTTCAGCAATCCCCGACTGGATCAAAAACGCCTCCCGGGTTGAACACCTCAGCTTGAAGCAAACCCTGGAGGCGAGTTGGTCTGCGCAGAACGATGTCGACAATATGCTGATGGAGCTGCAAGACGTCTACGCATTTGCCGAACCCTTGCTTCGTCGGGCGTTAAAGGAGAAATACGGCGTTGAAGATGACGTCAGGGAAACATTTCTGAAGTTGTACTTTCCGGTAGCGCTTTCTCCGTGGGTCCACGACTTCCAGGGTGGGAGCACTAGCCGTACCGTTTCCATGCTGGACGCGGCACTGCGTAATTTCTCCAGTCTGGAAGTGCCTTTGCCGGGGTCGGAATTCATCACCCGCCCGGATGCTCTGGGGCATTTCGATGTAAAAGAAGTACGCAAGAAAATGTCTATTCAGCAGTTCAGGGATCTTTGTCGGGAGCTGGATATTGGCGCCCGATATAAAACGTACCTGGAAAGCTATCTACGTCCCGCCGATGGCCTGGCCCGTGGGGTGTTGCAATCCAGAGTCATCAAGAGTCAGAAGGCCGCCCTGAACGCCGCCCTGCAACTGGCACTGGTGAAAAAGCACATCACCAGTGATGCCTGGCTCGTTGTACAGGGCATGATCAAGGGCCTCAAAGGTCTGACGCTGGATGGCATCGCGGTTCGTTATTACTACCTGACAATGATGGACACACGCTTGACCGGCATCCTGCTCATCGCGCCGGATCTGTATGCCTCCGGCAGTGGCAACAGACGAGTCATTGCCTACGTGCCACATGACCCCGAGCATCCACTGAAAGAGTACGCATCACCTGTAGCGTTCCTCAACGAGCTGACGCGACAGCTACGAAACTCCGACACGGAGTTGGCCGAGGGCCAGCGCCCGTCGGGGGGGAGTTATCAGCAGTTTTTCAGCCGTTTCGTGGCTCACCAACAGCGCGGGCATTTTTTTGCAGGCCTCAACCAGCGTCTGACGCAAGTCACCTGGCACCCGAAAGAACCGGGCGTTGACTTGCCCAGCTGGCGAGAAACGCCAGTGGACAATCCGCGCCTGCACTTCAACACCGTGCGCTTTGAAGACGATACCCAACATCGATTTCGCGGCGATGTTTGGGTCTATCTGTACGAGCAACAACTGAACAAAATACTGAACGACGGTCGGGAACTGGTCATCTCCACGGCCGATGCGGACAGTGAGGCTCGCTGGGCGTGGATCGATAATCTGGAAAAAATGCTCGCCGACATCGTGAATGCCGCGCTGATGGTCGTGACGCCGTTCGTCCCGGGTCTGGGTGAGGTGATGATGGTTTACATGGTTTATCAGCTGGTCAGTGAGGTCGTCGAAGGTGTCGTCGATCTGGCTGAGGGTTTGTATCTGGAAGCGGCCGAAAACCTGATCGGTTTCACCGAAAGCCTGATTCAGCTGGGGCTGTTCGGTGCCGGTATGAAAATCGGTAGCGAGGTGGTGCTACCCAGGCTGTCGTCGTTCCTCGAGGGGACTAAACCGGTCACCCTGGCCAACGGCAATCAACGCCTGTGGGGACAGGACCTGGAACCGTACCTGCGAAAGAATCTGCTCCTGTCCTCGGACTCGAGGCCCGATGACCTATGGCTGCATCAGCACGAAGGCAAACCGATCCTGCGCCTCGATACGCGTCATTTCGAACTGACAAAAGACCCGCAAACCGGCAAGCATCGGGTCCAGCATCCCGTCCGGTCAGACGCTTATCAGCCTGTGGTCGAGAGTAACGGCGCGGGTGCATTCGTGATCGAAGGCGAACAGCCCCAATCGTGGGATGAGCACACGCTGATGGCGAGAGTGGGGCCGCTACTTGACGGGTTGGTGGACTCCTTCGGTGACATTCGCACGGTCAGCCAAAGCGACGTCAATGCGCTTCGTCAGATGTACACCGGCAATGAATCCCCATTGCCCTTACTGAGCGACACCGCTGCGCGATTCAGGATCGATCGGGATATTCAGACATTTATCGATCAGATCAGCAGTGAACAACCACAGCATTACTTGAAAGCCGATGCCCGTACACAGCTTCAACTGCTGGATGGTTTGTGGCCCCGTGAAAGGCCACTGCAACTTGTAGCGCGCGATGGAAACATCATTTCGGAGACAGGTTCCAACGGCTCTGCACCTGTGCGGATAGACGAGGGCCGCTTGATCGATGGCGACCTGCTTGAAACCTTGCTGTCGCACCTTGATGAACGTGAAACAAAAACATTGATGGAGCGTGAGCTCGGCGCTTCGGTAGCGACGGCCAAGGCCAATGCAAAAGTGTTGAGGACAGAGCTCGCAAGGCGTGCAAGAGAACAGCGCATGTTCCTGTTCTATGCGCGCTACAACGAACACGGGTTGCGCTGGAATACTCAGGTTCAGTTCATTCGGGAGGAAGTCACGGGTCTGCCAGGCTCGGTGGCTCAAGAGATACTGGCCGTCGCCACCCCCGAGGAGCTGCAAACCATCGCACGCGGGCGGCTGCCATCGCGACTCAAGGGGCTCGCCCTCTATGCGCTTGAAGAAGTGAAGGTGTCGCGCGCTTATGAGGGACTTTATCTGGAATCGGTAGCCAGCACCGATACCGACAAGCTGGTGCTGCATTCGCTTGAAAACCTGCCGGGCTGGTCTGCCGATGTGATGATTGAAGTCAGGCAGTACGAATACGATGGCAGGGTTGTGGACCGTATCGGCAAGGATGATGCGAGGCTCAAACGCACGATGGTCGCGCGTGAAGATGGCACCTTCCAGGCTTACGATGATCGTGGCCGTACCTTGCACTCAGGCACTGACCTCTACTCGTCGATCTTGCAGGCACTCCCGCAGGCTGAACTGAACGATTTGAATCTGCGCAAGAGCGACGTTCAGAGGTTCAAGCAGGCGATACGCGACCACGCTGTAGAGCCTGAGAGGTTGCCAGCGATTCTTTCCCAGTACCCGGCCCCCAGGCCACCGGCTTTCGATCCCGCAATACTTCGCTTGCGTGGCGGTGCTCCTGCGGGCGATGGTGTTGAGCCAGCGCCGCAGAGTCTCCAGGAGACGTTTAACAATCTGGTCGGGTGGGCTTATCCCGCTGACACTCAGCCGTTTGTAAAAAGCGATTATCTGGAAGGGTTGAAGTTAATCAGCGATGACTTGTCCGAATCACACCTGTATTCCCTTTATCTGGCATTTCTCGAGGCATCTAACGCCAACGACCCTTTGACCCGAGCAACAGTGAGGCAAAGCGTTGAACTGTTGCCCGAGCTGAAAAAACTGCTGTCCCCTGAGCAATTCACGGAACTGCTGGACAACATGTTCGCCGACGGCGAACTAACGCCGTTGTCGAGTTCGCAGCGAGAACTGGGCATGACCGCTCGTTACCTGGAGAAAACAGGACGTACGGATCAGTACGAATCGCTGGCCCTCTCCGCGATGGGGAATAACGTACCGGCAGATACAACACTGGCAGACTTGCGTAGCTATGCAAGCGAGTTGCGTTCCCCTGTAGTCAATGCCAAGAGTGCCATCCCGGTCTCGTCATCGACCCTGGCCGATTTGCACATGGCGCAACGCGCGATCACCCGTGCCAAGGAGCTTCTGCCCTTGTCCGGCAATCAACGGCCGAGCATCTGGGAAAAGGGTGGGTCGGCCATCGCGGCGCTGAAAAACCTCCGAAAAATCGACCTCGTAACCGGTTTGCCTACCGCTGAGTTAACCGTTGCCGAAGCTGCGCAGGCCGCCATCAATATCAAAGGGGGGAACTGTTCGGAAAACTCGAAAGTCACGTTTTCGATTCTCGCGAGTCAGCCCCGAACATCGGAAGTGCACATCGTCCGGGCCACCGACTTCGACCATCAATACGTTGTCATCGGCGACTTGAGCCGTCCCGAGCAATTGGTCGTTGCCGATTCCTGGCCAGAGTTTCCCGCTGCCCATCTGACCAGCGAGGGCTACTTCACGTTTGATCCGAAGCCGGTGCTGAGCCTGGCGCCCGGGCCCGCCGTCGCCGAGTATGGGTTTATCGACGATGCGCCACCAGGCCCCGCTGCTACACCGCCTCGGGGTTCGGACGACTCGACGCTCAGGGCGATAAAAATTCCCAAACTGCATGAGAAGGGCTCCTATGCCCAATGGACCTCATTGAAAGAGCTTGGCACTACCTACGCGGCGCGTGATGAGCGTCCGGTTTCTTTCGAGCGGCATAGCGCAGCGGTCATCGAAAGTCGACTCCAGGCCTTGGAGGACTACAACAACGCGATCTATCCGAAGTAACGCCGATTGTTGAGCGGCCTCTTCAAGCCGAGAGCGAGTCATTGAGAACTCGCTCTCGGCTTTTTTGTTTGCCGTCATAGTTGATGGGTGAAGGTGTAACGGCATTTGTCTACACTCCAGTCGAGGCCGCACCCCTCGGTGCGGTAACAAGGAGAAAACTCCATGAAGATGCTGCGTATCCCTTTGTTGATGATCGGTCTGCTGCTCTGTTCCCAGGGCTTTGCCGCCACTGCCCAGCAGAACAAAATGGCCACCTGCAACGCCGACGCCACCGCGAAAGCCCTCAAGGGTGATGAGCGCAAAACCTTTATGAGCACCTGCCTGAAAGCCGCGCCGGCAGCAGAAGCCGCCAAACCGATGACGCCTCAACAAGAGAAGATGAAAACCTGCAACGCCACCGCCACCACTCAGGCGCTTAAAGGCGATGCCCGTAAAACCTTCATGAGCGATTGCCTGAAGAAAAAATAAGCACTCGGGACTGATCACGATCAAGGGTGGGGCGGGGGAATTTGTGGTGATGGTGCTGGCCTCATCGCGAGCAAGCTCGCTCCCACATTTGATCTCGGGTGTTCACAAACCCTGTGTCATGAACAATCCAGTGTGGGAGCGAGCTTGCTCGCGATGAGGCCGGCAAGAACACCGAAATACCGGCGCTGCGCCCGAATCCCTAGTGCTGGCATCGGAAGGCTGGCAGACTGCCAATCCTTTAACGCCGTTTGTTTTGAGGCTGTATGCCAACGTTTTCTCAGCGTCACGTGTTGCTGTTGGTCAGTTGGGTGATCATTTTTGGTGGGTTGCTGCTGGTGATACCACTGCGACTGTTACCCAGTCTGCTGGCCGGGTTGCTGGTGTTCGAACTGGTCAACATGCTCACCCCGCAGTTGCAACGGTTGATCGAAGGACGGCGCGCACGCTGGCTGGCCGTGGCCTTGCTCGGCACGCTGGTGGTCAGCGTATTGGCGCTGATCTTTGCCGGTGCTATCAGTTTTCTGCTGCATGAAGCGGAAAACCCCGGGGCTTCCCTGGACAAATTCATGCTGGTGGTCGACAAGGCGCGAGGCCAGTTACCGCCGTTCATCGATGCTTATCTGCCCGCCAGTGCGGCTGAATTTCGCGTGGCCATCGGCGAGTGGCTGAGCAAACACCTGAGCGATCTGCAACTGGTCGGCAAAGACGCGGCGCACATGTTCGTCACGTTGCTGATCGGCATGGTGCTGGGGGCGATCATCGCCTTGCAGCGGGTCCCTGATCTGACTAAGCGCAAACCCTTGGCAGCCGCGCTGTTCGACCGTTTGCACCTGCTGGTTCAAGCGTTTCGCAATATCGTCTTCGCACAGATTAAGATATCCCTGCTCAACACCTTCTTCACCGGGATCTTCCTGGCGGTGATCCTGCCGTTGTTCGGGATCAAGCTGCCGCTGACCAAAACCCTGATCGTGCTGACCTTCCTGCTGGGCTTGCTGCCGGTGATCGGCAACCTGATGTCCAACACGCTGATCACCATCGTTGGCTTATCGCTGTCGATCTGGGTCGCGGTGGCGGCGCTGGGGTATCTGATCTTCATCCACAAGCTGGAGTATTTCCTCAACGCGCGGATCGTCGGCGGGCAGATCAGTGCCAAGTCCTGGGAGTTGCTGCTGGCAATGCTGGTGTTCGAGGCCGCGTTCGGCCTGCCAGGGGTGGTGGCGGGGCCGATCTATTACGCGTATTTGAAGAGCGAGTTGAAGCAGATCGAGATGGTTTGATCCAGCAGATGTATTGCCTGACCTGACGCCTTCGCGAGCAAGCCCGCTCCCACATTTGCTCAGCTGTGTTCACAAATAGTGTGTTCACAGGAGATCCAGTGTGGGAGCGGGCTTGCTCGCGAATGGCGCACCCTGGTTTCTGATCAGGCCATGTTGCCGTAACGCTTCATGGCCTCGATCGCCAACCCGCTGCCGATGCTGCCGAAGATATTTCCTTCCACATGCTGCGCATTCGGCAGCATCGCCGACACGCTGTTACGCAGCGCCGGAATCCCGCTCGAACCACCGGTGAAGAACACCGTGTCGACCTGATCGACGCGCACATTGGCGTCGTTCAACAGCTGGGTCACGCTGTTACGCACCCGCTCCAGCAAGTTGTCGATGGCCGACTCGAACAGCGCCCGGCTCAGCTCCACGCTCAAACCCGGCTCGATCCGGTCCAGCGGCACGTGGCGACTGTCGGCGTGGGTCAGCTGGATCTTGGTCTCTTCCACTTCCATCGCCAGCCAATGCCCGGCGCGCTGGTCGATCAACTTGAACAAGCGGTCGATACCACCGGTGTCTTCGATGTCGTAACGCATGCTGCCCAGCGCCAGGGTCGACTTCTGCGAGTACACCGAGTTGATCGTGTGCCAGGTCGCCAGGTTCATGTGGTGGCTGGTCGGCATGTAGGCGCCGCTCTTCATCCGGCTGCCGTAGCCGAACAGCGGCATCAGGCCCTGCAAGCTCAGTTGCTTGTCGAAATCGGTCCCGCCGATGTGCACGCCGCCGGTGGCGAGGATATCGTCGTGGCGGTTGTCATGGTTGCGACGTTCCGGGGACAGGCGCACCAGCGAGAAGTCCGAAGTACCCCCGCCGATGTCGACGATCAGCACCAACTCTTCCTTTTCGATGGTCGACTCATAGTCGAACGCCGCTGCAATCGGTTCGTACTGGAACGAGACATCCTTGAAACCGATGGCGCGGGCCACATCCACCAGAGTGTTTTCGGCTTCCTGGTCGGCCATTTCATCGTCATCGACGAAAAATACCGGGCGCCCCAGCACCACTTCTTCGAATTCCCGACCAGCGGCGGTCTCGGCACGCTTCTTCAGCTGGCCGATGAACAGCCCGAGCAGGTCCTTGAACGGCATCGCGGTGCCCAGAACGCTGGTATCGTGCTTGATCAGCTTGGAACCCAGCAGGCTTTTGAGCGAGCGCATCAAGCGGCCTTCGTAGCCTTCCAGGTACTCGTGCAGCGCCAGCCGGCCGTACACCGGGCGGCGTTCTTCCATATTGAAGAAGACCACCGACGGCAGGGTGATCTTGTCGTCCTCCAGCGCGATCAGCGTTTCCATGCCAGGGCGCAGCCAGCCGACAGTGGAGTTGGACGTGCCGAAGTCGATACCGCAGGCACGGGCTGGAGATGCGTTTTTCATGTCTTTCGAGTTCCGGTTAAAAAACGGCCGCGCAGTGTATGTCAGAGCGGCGCAGAATCGAAGGCCGACTATCCGCTAAATTCAAGGTCTTCGCTCACTTGAAAGACTATCCTTGTTCCCCAAACTTACAGGCATGAGCCTGGCAGCCACTCTGCGATCAAGTGATCCGCCCCGGCTGCCGATAAACTTCTGATGCGCTGCCCGCTCCCAACCTTGAGATCGGTCAAGCCCGCGACCGCCAATCGGCGCAGGCTGTGCGGGTGGCGCGATATCGATAACGGATGGTGATTCCCTCGATGGACTTCAAAGACTATTACAAGATTCTCGGTGTGGAGCCGACCGCTGACGATAAGGCGATCAAGGCCGCCTATCGCAAGCTGGCGCGCAAATACCACCCCGACGTCAGCAAGGAAAAAGACGCCGAGGCCAAGTTCAAGGACGCCTCGGAGGCCTATGAAGCGCTGAAAAGCGCCGACAAGCGCGCCGAATATGACGACTTGCGCAAATACGGCCAGCACGGCCAACCGTTCCAGGGCCCGCCGGGTTGGCAGGGACGAGGTGGTTCGGGTGGTTTTGGTGGACAGGATGGCGGCGACTTTTCGGACTTCTTCAGTTCGATCTTCGGTAACCGTGGCCCGGGTTTCGGGGGTGGACAGTCTGGCCGCAGTGCCGGTCGTCGAGGGCAAGACGTGGAAATGGAATTACCGATTTTTCTGGAAGAAAGCCTCTCGAACGAATCGAAGAAGGTCAGCTTCCAGGTGCCGCAGTACAACGCTGCCGGCCAGCATGTCAGCAACACCAGCAAAAGCCTGAACGTGAAAATCCCGGCCGGGGTGACCGATGGTGAGCGCATTCGGCTCAAGGGCCAGGGCGCACCGGGTGTCGGTGGCGGCGCCAATGGCGACCTGTACCTGACCATTCGTTTTGCGCCGCACCCGAAATTCGACGTTGAAGGTGAAAACCTGATCATCACCTTGCCGCTGGCCCCGTGGGAACTGGCGCTGGGTGCCGAAGTCGCGGTGCCGACCCTGACTGGCAAGATCAACCTCAAGGTTCCGGCCGGCAGCCAGAACGGCCAGCGCATGCGCGCCAAAGGCCACGGCCTGTTGAACAAGGCAGGCCAGCGCGGTTACCTGTTCGTGCAACTCAAGGCGGTGATGCCCAAGCACACCGACGATGACGTCAAGGCGTTGTGGCAGGAGCTGGCGAAGAAAGCCGCTTTTAATCCGCGGGAGCATTTTTGATCCTGGAACTCTGGAGTCACTGACAATGAGCAGCCCCCTGATCGTTCAACTGGACATGGCAGAATTCTGTGAGGCGACCGATTTGTCGGACGTCTACGTGATCGAAATCGTCGAACACGGCATCCTCGAGCCTCAGGGCGCACTGCCCAAGGATTGGCGTTTCAACGCCTACGAACTGGCGGTCGCCAAGCGCGCCGCCAAGTTGCGCCGCGACCTGGAACTGGAATGGGAAGGCGTCGCCCTGGCGCTCGACCTGCTCGAAGAAGTGCAGCAACTGCGCGCCGAGAATCGCATGCTCAGGCAGCGGTTGGGGCGGTTGGTGATCGAGTAGCTCAACATCAAAAAATCGCAGCCTGCGGCAGCTCCTACGGATGTACACCAATCCACTGTGGGAGCGAGCCTGCTCGCGATGGCGGTCTGACAGCTGACCAATCTCTTGCATATGTACACCCATCAAAACTGTGGGAGCGGGCTTGCTCGCGAAGGCGGACTGGCAGTCAACTGAGATGTTGAATGTGATGAACTCTTCGCGAGCAAGCCCGCTCCCACAGTCCAGTGTTACGGCGCCTCTGGCTGATCGAAACTATCCAGCGCTCGGTTCACCAGCAGTTCCCCCAACGAAATCATCTGCTGGATCGCCAGCGCCACATGTCGGCGTGTGCCTTCGAGCTCAAATGCCAGGTCGCTGGCCAGCACATTGACCGAGGCGAGTGTTTCCGAGGCGTGGGCCAGCAGGGTTTCGTTATCCAGATCGGGGATGACCGCGAAGATGTTGGAGGGACGTTTGTCGGGCAGGTTGGCTTGGGGGAAGGGCGGTTTGAGGTGATGATCCAGCGCCCGCTCAGCGGCTTCGTGGAGTTTTTTTGAGTCAGTGGTGGCGTAGGGCGAGGTGCTTGGGGTTTCAGGGGGATTTGGGGTGACTTTGTGCATGGTGACGCTCCGTTTATTTGGTTGGAGCTGCCACATTCGTTTCCAGGCGAAAGGGTGGCAGCTGTGAGCGGGCTGGAAAACCGGAGCAAAACGGCAAACCCGGCAGACCCGAAGGTCTCCCGCACACAGCCGCCATAACAGTGAACTGCTGGCGCAAAAAAAACGCACCGCAGTATGTCATGTGGCGCGTAGTTACGCCGTGTTGCTCAGCAGGTTTCCAGGCCCGGCCGCTGCATGGGCAGCGACCCTTGGAGATTAGTGATCGACCTTCCCACCCGCAACCGTCAAAACGCGTCGGACCATTCCCGGTTTTCGCTCAACCGTTAAACATCGCCACCGGCTTCTACAAAACCACCCGCGATACCCTCGGCAACACCACGCTGAACGTCGTGCCTTCGGCCTCGCTGGAGCTGACTTCGATCGTGCCCTGATGCGCATCCACCACTTGTTTGACGATGAACAAGCCCAGCCCAAGACTGGTGGAAGGGCCGGCGAGTTCTTCGCTGGCGCTGCGCACCAGCGGGTCGAAAATCGTCGGCAGTGCGTCGGCGGGAATCGGCTCGCCATGGTTGTGCATGGTCAGCGTCACCTGATCTTTTTCTCCGTTGATGCACAGGGTCACCGGGCGGTGATTGGTACCGTGCTGCAGGGCGTTGCCGACCAGGTTTTGCAGCAATTGGTCGAGGCGCGCGCGGTCCCAGACACCGTGAGTGTCGCCTTCGACTTTCAGTTGTGAATGGCAGTCCGGCTGCCCGGCGCCGGCCTCGTCCAGCGCCGCTTTTGCGGCGGCGGCCAGGTCCATCGGAGCCGGTTCGATGGGCAGGTCGCTGCCCAAGCGGTTGCGCACCAGTTCCAGCAAGTCGTTCACCATCGCCGCCATGTGTCGGGCGCTGCTCTTGATGCTGGTCACGTAGCGTCGGGCGTCGGCGTCCAGCTTGGCCTTGCGCAGCAGTATCTCGGTGGACATGTTCACTGCTTGCAACGGTGCGCGCAGGTCATGGCCGAGAATGGCCAGGAAGATGTCTCGTGAGCGATTGGCCCGCTCGGCGTAGGCCGCGGTGGACTCGGCCAGGGCTTCGTCGATGGCTTCGTTGAAACGGATCATGTCCTGCAAGTACGCCAGGTCCGGCGACTCCAGGCTGTTGATCCACAGGCGAATCACGCTGGCCCGCAAGTGGCGGAACTCAGAGGTCATCTGTACCAGGTCAAACCCCACGTTATGCCGAAGCTCGCCATGGCTGGCCGCAGCCTTGTCCAGGCTCGGGGTTTTTTCCGGGCCTTCACCCCTGGCCTTGGCCGCTTGTTCACGGGCGGTCTGGGCGGTCTGCATGTCACGGGAAGCGGCCAGCAGGATCGACTTGGCGTGGTCGCGCAAGAGTGCCCGGTCCATGGATTCAGGCTCAGGGGCAATGGATTGGGCGAACTGTTCCCATTCATCGACGATGCGATCGACGTGTTGCACGATGAATTCAGCTAAGCGCATGGTCGAAGGCTCCGAGCGGTGAGCACTGGAAGTGCTTGCATCATAACGCCATGGTGCAGCGGTAAAACAGCGTGTAACGGACGCATAAGACCAACGGAAAGCCATGGCGGTATTTATATAGTTTCGATCCTTTAATGTTCGAACTATCAGCGTGTTCTCATGGGCAATTCCGAGCAGGTTTTTAGTCTTTTGTTTTATCAGGCACGACTTAACCTAAAGAATCTTATGGCTGTTTTTGGTTGTGACATGATGTCTGAATTAAATCGGTTTGACCTTGTTGCTGGACGTGCTGTTTTTCGACGAGAGAATAACGCTGTTCATGATGAGCGTGTTGTTCAAGCGCTACCGAGCGCAATAAAAGAAGCACCGCCGGCCCGATTGTCATTACTGGACGGGACACGCGTAATAAAAATGCCGGATTGGTATCTGAACGCTTCCGAGAGTCAGCAGCGGTATCTCAAGGAGCTCGTTGAGGAACGCTGGCGATTGCAGGGGCACGTGGACGGCCCACTGGAAAACCTGCAGCAGGACATCAAGGCGTTTGCCAAGCGCTTGTTCTCATTGTTGATAACCTCGAACTTCAATACCCATGAGGACGTCAGCACGCTGACCCTGAAACTGTACATTCCGGACACGATCATCTTCGGTATCGACAGGGGGGCGAGTCGCTTGCGTGAGTCCACGTTATTGGACGCCGCGCTGCATAACTTCGAAGCCGCCGAAACCGTTACCGGTTATTTTGCCAGCGGTTCAGGCGTGTACCGCACCAACGTCAGAGGGGAACCTGGCCTTATACCGGCAATGACCGTCAGTAAAATAGCCACGTTGTGTCGTCGACTGGACATTGGTGCGCAGTACCAGACCCATATAAAAAGCATCCTTTTGCCCCAGGATCCGCGCGCAAGGCACGCGCTGGAGCAGGCGGCAGTCGCCAGCGAAAAAGCGGCTTTCAACCTGGACGCTCTGATTGCCTACTTGAAAGCAGACATCAGTTCATATGCGTACGGAAAACTTCAGGAGGTACGCGATAACAAACCGGATATCGTGTTTCATGAGCGTCCGTTGTACAGGCACCGGTTATCGCTGATGGGGTTCAGGCTGCACGGCGTCGTGTTGTTCAGCGCCCTGAGTGAGCCTTCAAAGATCGAAGCGGCGATTGATGAACTGACACCGGACGCGCTCAAGTTCTGGATCAACTGGTCGCAGCGGGTACCGGCGTTGTCGGGTGATCTGTACGAGCGGTTCAAACTGTTACAGTCGTTTTTTGCCAATGGCCCGAGCGGCGTCAGTGAAGAGATGCTGCGTCGGGACGACATCTATCAGCAAAGCCATTTGAGCGGCCCGGTGATTGCCTACGTCCCGGAGGATCCGTTGCACCCGCTCAAAGAGTACGACTCCCTGGCGGGCTTCATGAAGGAACTGATCAGCCAGCTGCGGGAGTCGGACTATCAGGAGTTTTTCAGCCGTTTTGTGGCGCAAAAAGACAAGGGCAGATTTTTCGCCCGGGCCAATGAGCGTCTGACGCAGATCACCTGGCAGCAGCGCCAGCCGTTGGACATGGGGCCTTGGTGGCGGGAAACCGCAGTTGAAAACCCCAATGCGGAGCCCGTCACCAACCTGATAGAGGGGGATCTGTGGCCAAGCCTTTACCGCGACAAACGCGATAAGGCCATCAGCGACGCACGGACGATCGCGGTCCCCACTGGCGATGAAGACGCCACCACCCGCTGGAAGCGCCTGACCAGTTATCTGGATATTGGCTGGAACATGTTCAACTTTGGCGCGATGTTGGTGCCGGGTCTGGGCGAAGCGATGCTGGGCTTGATGGTGGCGCAGATGGCCGCCGAGCTGCTGGAGGGCATCGAGGACTGGAGCAAGGGCGACAAGGAGGAGGCCTCGGCGCACTTGACCGGCGTCATGATCAATTTTGCCCAACTGGCCTTGATGGGCGTCGGGCATGTATTGCCGGGCGGCGCAGCGCTCGCCGTCAAGCCGAGCCCGCTGATCGACAGCCTCAAACCGGTTGAGCTTGCCAACGGCAAGACCCGGCTCTGGAAGCCGGACCTTGAGCCCTATGAACATCCGGTGTCGCTGCCGGCCAATGCCGTTCCCAATGACATTGGCCTGTATCGACACGGCGGCAAGCAGTGGCTGCGGCTGGAGGAAAAAAACTATCAGGTGAGCCAGGACCCGGTGACGGGCCAGCATCGACTGGAACATCCGCAGCGCGGTACGGCCTACAAACCGCTGGCGGAGCACAACAACGCCGGCGCCTGGAAGGTCGAGAGCGAGCGGCCGCTCGAGTGGCAAGCGCAACGGTTGATGCGGCGCCTGGGCTACTCGGCGGACGCGTTCACCGATGCCGAGCTTGAGCAGATCCGGACGGTCAGTGGCACCGATGAAGATCTATTGCGCAGAATGCATGTCGAGAGTGAGCCGATACCCGCTCTGTTGGCCGACACCGCCAGGCGATTCAGCGCATACGCCGATGCACAAGGGCTCTCACGGCAGATTCTCGACGGCGCGCTCAGGGAGGACCTTTGTGGTTATGCCGCCGAGCTGATGGTCAAACTGCCTGGATGGCCTGGCGATCAATTCGTGGAGGTCACGCAGAGCATAGAGGCGGGCAATCAATCCACGTTTTACGGCACCACCAGGGTGCCGACCTCCGGGTCCATCCGGATAAGTCGGGCCGAACTCATGGGCGGGCAACTGCCCAGGCGCGTAGTGGAGTCCCTGAATGACGTGCAGATAAAGAGCGTGCTGGGTCCACATGCGCCGCAGACGGTGGCCGCGCGTATCGAGGCATTGCAAGGTCGGCTCGCCGACCAGGCACTGAGCGCCAGAAGGCGGATATTCGAGCGTTTGTACCGGGAGCGCACGCCGACGGGCAATCGAAGCGTTCAGGACATACAGCGCGGTTTTTCGACACTGCCGGCACCCATGGTCGAGGTATTACTGGCCGATGCGGATGCGCTCGAGCTGCAACACATGAACGACACCGGGCGAGTGCCGTTACGTCTGGCCCAAAAGGCCCGCGAGCTACAGCAGCGCGTGCGATTGGCGCGCGCGTATGAGGGGCTTTATCTGCCGGGGTTGGTGAGTGCGGACACCGAAAATCTGATCCTGCATACGCTGGGCAAACTGCTGAACCGGTCGGACGATGTGTGCATCGAAGTCCGGGAGGGCTCGTTCGCTGGAGCGCTGCGAGCCCGAGTCGGCCCCGAGGAGGCTCCTCAGCGCAAGGTGCTGGTTCGTACCGCAGAGGGGCATTATGAGGCCCGCGACGCCAGCGACAATCATTTGCACGGGCGCGATGACCTGTATGCCGCCCTTCAGCACGCATTGCCGGATGCTCAACGCCAAGCGTTGGGCCTGCCCCATGTGAGTCAGGGCGCCGAACTGAAAGCGCTGGTCAGTCAAAATGCACTCTCGCGTGATGAACTGCGCTCGGTACTGAAGATGCAACCGGTCACCCGGCCGTTCTTCAAACCACCGACGGTGCTGCCTGACGGCCGACGCGGTTATCCATTGAGTGGCCGTGGCCAGGGTATCCGGGACCGAATCACCGAGGAAAGAGTCAGGACACTGTATCCCGACTTCACGGTTGACGAGTTGGGTGAGTTCATCGGGTCGCTGAATGCCGCGGAAGACTCGCCAGACCGACAGTTGAAAAAACTTGAAAGCGAATACAAGAAGCTGGATCACAGCCTGAACGTATGGCTCAGGGCACCCAATGATTGGTCCGGTGTAAGAGACAGTCCGGAGTATCAGCGGGAGTGGGGCGCCAGGATCCAGATCGTCAAAGCGCTCAAACAAGCCTGGCAAAGGACCGGACCACGGGACTATGACGCCTATGGCAACTACCGGGGTCATACGATAGACCTCAAGGGCATGTCATTGCAGCACCAGCTGCTGAGTTTGCCGTTGATCGAGGCGAACTTCGATCATGTGACGAGGCTGAGCTTGAAAAACACCGGGTTCTCCAACGAGGTAGAGAACTTTCTGGGTCACTTTCGTCAGCTTCGTGCCCTGAATCTGACAGGCAATAGCCTGACCCGACTTCCATCGATGCTGGGTGACATGCGGCATCTGCTCGAATTGCATCTGGGGTCGAATCGAATCGTGCTGACCGAGCAGGCGGTGGCACAACTCAGGCGCTTGACCCACTTGAAAGTCCTCGGCATGGGGCAAAACCCGCTGGCGTTGGTGCCGGATATCAGTCGCATGCGCGATCTGCATGCCCTGAACCTGTCGGAGACCGGGATAGAGACATGGCCGACCGGTATTTTTGCGCTGCCCCGGCCGCGTCATTTCGATTTGAGGTTGTTGGGCAATCCCATTACCCGAATACCGGTTGTGGCTCCCGGTTCTGTCAGGGCGCAGATTCTGGCGCGCACACTGATCAGTCGTGAAACAGAGTGGCTTTCGCCGCAGAACCTGACGATTCTCAAGGACTACATCGAGTCGGTCGGTCTCGACCCGGATCGACGATTCACTTCCGCGGTGATCGTCGACAGCCGTTTGTGGCTAGAGGCGCTGCCGCGCGAGCAGCGCTTGACCCCGCAATTGCGAGCGTTGAAACGCGATGCCTGGGGAGCGCTGGCCGATGAGTTTGGCTCCGAGCCTTTTTTCCATCAACTCAACGTGCTGTGGGAGTCGGGTGATGCGTTGACGGTATTTCGGGCCGAGCTTGCGGGTAAGGTCTGGCGAATGATTGAAGCGGCTGCGGCAGATACTCAACTGCGGGAAAAGCTCTTCAACATGGCGGCGGCGCCCACGACCTGTGCCGATGCTGGCGCCCAACTCTTCAATGCGATGGGGGTCGAGGTGCTGGTTCATGAGGCCTACGCCTTGGCCAGTAAAGATCTCGTCGAGGCTGAGCTGGTGAGTCTGGCGCGAGGCCGCTCTCGCCTGAATGAATTGAGCAAGATCGCCCGGGGGCGAATATCGGAGCTGCTGGAGCAGGGCCGACGATATCCGGTATTGGATGCCAACGGCGACCCTGTTCCTCTGCGGGATGAGTATGGAAACTTTGTCCGGTCGATCGATGAAGTGGAAATTCATATGGCTTACGCAACGGCATTGGCCGAGCGCCTTGACCTGCCCTGGCAATCGCGACTCATGCGGTTCGAGGAACCTGACGTCACCCTTGTGATGATAGAGGCGGCTTACCGACGGGTATTGGCGTTGGAGGAGGGCGACTTGATCACAGACTCGATCATCGAGCAGGACTTCTGGAGAACGTATATCCAGGGCTCGAACCGCCGGATATTCAAAGTCTTGCGGCGCAGAGCCGACGCTGCGCTGGACCTGCAAACTGCACAAACCGACTGGACGCAAAGCACGGACCTGGTTGAGCGCAACCGCTTGCGCGAAAAGATAACAGCGCTGGCGACGGTGCTGGGCAAGCAGCAAGAGGATGTTGCACCGGGTCGTGTCATGACGGACGCCGAGTACAACGCTGAGCTGGAGTTGATCGACGCCCAGACGCAGCAGATGCTGAAAAAGCTCACCCAAGAGGCAATGGACAGGGCAAAACTTCAACGGGTTGAGTTCCCTTTTAACGTTGAAACAAATCATTGATCGACGTGCCCTTAATCAAGCGTGGTGCAATGGCTGCCATGTTGCATTCAGGGCGTGAAGCGTTGTGGCTGAGCACCTCGGTGGGGTGTGGTGTTATTTATATATAGTTGGATCTCTAATTTTTGAACGGTCATTTAATGTTGTGTAAATGGTTCAGCAGGTTTTTAGTCTTTTGTTTTGTTGCGTGCGGCTTAAGCTGAAGACTTATTGGATTATCTTTGGTCGTAATATTATGTATGAATCACAAGGATTGGATGTTGTTACAAGGCCTTCAGTTTCACCCGTCGAAAATAACGGCATTCATTATGAACGTATTGTTCAGGCACTTCCGCCTGCCATAAAAGCGGCGCCGCCGGTCAGGTTGTCGTTTCTCGCCGGCACCACGGTCTCGACACCGGACTGGTATTTGAGGGCGTCAGTGATTGATCGGCAATACCTCAAGGAATTGATCGACAAACGCTGGTTGTTGCAGCGCCTGGTGGATGCGCCGTTGCAAGACCTGCAACAGGACATCAAGGCGTTTGCCAAGCCCTTGCTGTCCGTGTTGATGCGTTCGAACTTCAACAGCCATGACGACGTCAGCGAGCTGACCCTGAAACTGTATGTGCCGGACCGGATCATCTTTGGTATCGATCGCGGTGCCAGCCATCTGCGCGAGTCCACCCTGCTGGACGCGGCGCTGCATAACTTCGAAGAGCCGGAAACCGCCGCCGATTATTTCAGGAGTGGTTCCGGGGTCTATCGCCGCAACGTCAGAGGGGAGCCGTCGCTGATACCGGCGATGACGGTCAGTAAGATCGCCACGCTGTGTCGTCGGCTGGACATTGGCGCGCAGTATCAAACCCATCTGAAAACCCTGCTGCTGCCGGCCGACACGCAGCAAAGGCAAGCGCTGGAACAGCGCGGCGCGGCCAGTGAGCAGGCGGCGTTTGAATTGGCCTCACTGATCGCCCTGTTGAAAGACGACATCAGTTCGAATGCCTACAGTGTGCTGCGCCAGGTGCGCGAGCATAAAAGCGCCATCAGTTTCCACCAGCGCCCGCTGCACCGGCATCGCTTGTCGCTGATGGGGTTCAAGCTGCACGGGATCGTGTTGTTCAGCGCGTTGAGCGAGCCCTCAAAGATCGAGGAGGCGGTTAACGAGTTGACACCGGACACGCTCAAATTCTGGCTCAGCTGGTCGCAACGCGTGCCGGCGTTGTCGGGTGATCCGTACGAGCGGTTCAAACTGTTGCAGGCGTTTTTTGCCAATGGCCCGAGCGGTGTCAGTGAAGAGATGCTGCGCCGGGACGACATCTATCAGCAAAGCCATTTGAGTGGCCCGGTGATTGCCTACGTCCCGGAGGATCCGTTGCACCCGTTGAAAGAATACGCCTCGCTGGCGGACTTCATGAAAGCGCTGATCAGCCAGCTGCGCGAGCCGGAGTATCAGGAGTTTTTCAGCCGCTTCGTGGCGCAGAAGGACCAGGGCCGGTTCTTTGCCCGGGTCAGGGAACGCCTGAGCCGGATCACCTGGCAGCAGCGCGAACCGCTGGATATGGGGCCGTGGTGGCGGGAAAGCGCGGTCGAGAATCCCAATGCCGAGCCCATCACCAACCTGATGGAGGGGGATCTGTGGCAAAGCCTTTACCGCGATAAACGCGACAAGGCCATAAGCGACGCGCGGGCGATCGCGGTCCCGACCGGCGATGAAGATGCCGCCACCCGCTGGAAGCGCCTGACCAGCTACCTGGACATCGGCTGGAACGTCTTCAACTTTGCCGCGATGCTGGTGCCGGGTCTGGGCGAAGCGATGCTGGCGCTGATGGTGGCGCAGATGGCCGAAGAGCTGCTGGAAGGCATCGAAGACTGGAGCAAGGGCGATCGGGACGAGGCGTCGGCGCATATCAACGGGGTCATCATCAACTTCGCGCAACTGGCCTTGATGGCCGCCGGGCACGTATTGCCTCAGGGCGCCCGGATGCCGGTGAAACCCAGCGTGCTGATCGACAACCTGAAACCGGTGGAGCTGCCCAGCGGCAAGACCCGTCTGTGGAAGCCGGACCTGAGCCCTTATGCACACCCGGTGGCGCTGCCGGCCGAGGCCAGGCCCAACGAACTGGGGCTGTATCAGCACAACGAGCAGCAGTGGCTGCGGCTGGAAGACAAGCATTACCAGGTGCGTCAGGACCCGGCGACGGGCGAGCATCGCCTGCAACATCCGACCCGGTCCAACGCCTATCAGCCGAGGGTAGAGCACAACAATACCGGGGCCTGGATCCATGACACCGAGCAACCCTTGACCTGGGAGCGTCCGGCCTTGTTGCGACGCCTTGGCCACCGTGCGGACGCGTTAAGCGATACCGAGCTCGAGCTGGCCCGCAAGATCAGCGGCACCCACGAAGGCCTGTTGCGCAAAATGTATGTCGAACGCAAGCCCCTGCCGCCATTGCTGGCCGATACGCTCAGCCGTTTCGACGCCTACCGACAGACCGAAAACTTCATCTCGCGGATGGAAAGCACTGAGCCGGGTGCCTACGTGACGATCGATCACAAGACCGAATTATTCAATGCTCGCTACGCCAACCAGCAGGCATCGGGTGATCCGCGTGTCGAGCTGATTAAACGCCGTTTCACTGGCCTCCCCACGAATATTGTCGAAGACGTACTGGCGGGTGCTTCCAGCGCCGAGCGACGACAAATGGCCCTGTGGGACTTTGCGAACACGCAACAGACCAAGCCTGTTCCTCTGCGTCTGGCCGAAGCGTTACGCAATGCGCAACGTGAAGTGCGTCTGTCGCGGGCCTATGAGGGGTTGTATCTGGAGGTCGCGTTGACTCCCGATACCGAGACACTGGTTCTGCACACACTGGATGCATTACCGAACGGGATAAAAAATCTGCGAATTGAAGTGCGCAATGGTTCCTTCAATGGAGAACTGCGTGCCAGCGTCGGCCCGGAGGAAGCAATCGAGCGCAAGGTTCTGGTGCGCAACGAAGATGGGCGGTACGAAGCGCGTGACAGTGACGATAACCATCTGCACGGCGCTGACGATTTTTATGCAGCGCTGCAGCACGCTTTGCCGCAAAACCATCGCTCAACGCTGGGGTTGCCCCATGTGGGGCAGGGGCGGCAATTGCAGCAGTTGATCAGGCAGCATGCGCTGTCGCGCGATCAGTTGCGCCAGGCGTTGCGGATGCAGACGATCAAACCCTTCTTCAAGGCCCCGGTGCGCGGGGGCGACGGCGCTTTCGGCTATCCGTTGAGTGGTCGTGGGCAAGGCATGAATCTGCTGATGGCAGAGCGACGTGCGAGGGTTCGCCGACTGTATCCCTCCCTTGGCAATGCAGATGTCGAACTGGTTTTGACACGGGCGGAGCTTGCGCAGGCTCATCCCGTCTATCCGCTGTCAGTCGATGAGTATTTGCTGGGCCTTGAGCAAGAGCTCGACAGCCTGCAACACGAGGCGAATGCCTGGGTGGATACGCCGGGAACGCACGTCTTGCCCGATGGAAGTGTTGAACCGGTCAACCGGCCGGACAGGCAGCGGGTTGCCGACTTGCTCCGGTGTTGCTGGCAAAGGACCCATTCGCCGCAGCAGGCGATCGGTGGTTTGTACGCCGAGGGCACTCTCAGCTTGACCGGTCTGCGTATCGGGGAGCTTCCAGTGTTGACTCGAGCGCTTTTTACTCACGTTTTTTCGCTGGACCTCAGCGTCATGGCGCTTGAGGAGGTGCCGGCCACTTTCCTTGAAGCGTTCCCGAATTTGCGCGAGGTGAGCCTGGAGAACAATCGGCTGCAAACGCTTCCGGTGACGTTGCGGTTGATGCCGCGGTTGCAGGCGCTGAATCTTTCCAGGAATGGCATCGTCTTGAGCCCCGAGGCGCTCATTGCCCTGGAAGGCTACCCGGCGTTGCAGCAACTGCACCTGAGCTACAACCCGTTGGGTCGGGTTCCAGATTTTCGTCGGATACCAACATTAAGACAAATCAACCTGCGTAATGCTGTCGTAACCGAGTGGCCAGCGGGGCTTGATGGTTTACGGGAGCTTCAAGGCGTCGATCTGCGCGACAACTTCATCAGCCGGGTACCGGACGAAATCCTCAATCCCTCCGCGGAAAATGCAGGTGCTGCGCGGCGGGTATTCAGCAGTGCCGTTCTGGACGGTAATCCGCTCACACCGGCTGCTCTGGAAGACTATGCCCAAGCGTGGGTGCGCTTTTCTCCACCTGACCACGGGGTGCCAGTGCCCATTGAACCGGGTGGTGAGGTTGCTCCTCTGGCGAGCACCAGAGAGAGGTTTGAGCACTGGATGCGAGACATTCCGGCCGGCGAGCGTGCCGCCAGGCAAGAGCAGTGGCGGTTGCTTGAGGGGGAAGACACCCTCAGTCAGGAGTTCTTCAGGTTACTGGAGAATCTGCGGCAAACAGGCGAGTACAGGAACGCCTACCCTGATCTGCAGGCTCGGGTATGGACGCTGATGGACGCTGCTGCACAGTCCGAGCAATTGCGCACTGAGTTGTTCCGCCTGGCCGGGGATGTGGAAACCTGTGCCGATGGGGCTGCGCTGATTTTCAGTCGCCTGGAGGTCGGGAATCTGGTTAGCCACGGCTTGAGCACGCAGGCGACCCCGGAGCTTTCCACACTGGCAAAGGGCTTGTTCAGGCTTGATGAAGTCGAACGGATTGCGCAACAGGATGCGAGCGAGCGGATTCGCGACATTTCGGCCAATCACGCTTTGACCCTGGCGGAGAAGGTTGAGGAAGTTCTGCTTGTCGACCGGGTCGAGATTCGTCTTGCCTACCGTATCGGGCTGAAGGATCGACTGGGTTTGCCGGGGCAGCCGCAGCAGGCCAGATATATCGGCGTGGCTGATGTGACGGCGTCGATGCTGGAGGCCGCCGAGCAGAGGGTGTTAGCGCTGGACAATTCGCCCCAGGAGTTTACGGCGACCACCCAGCGTGATTTCTGGCGAGGGTTTCTGAAGCACAAATACGCCGATGAATTTCTGCTGGAACAAGAGCCGTTGCACGCACGACTCGATGCGCTGGCGGCAACGGATATGGCAAGTCAGGAATACCTGGTCAAGAGTGCAGAACTGGCCAGGGAGTTCGAAACGCTCGAAGACGCATTCATCAAACGCAAGACAAAACTGGAATTGCCTGACTTGAACGCCGGAGACTAACAGCGCGCGGTATTGAGCACCCCGAAGGTTGCTGCAAACGCAACGTTCGGGTTTTTTTTATATTCGCTCGGTGATGGAACATAAGTTATGGGTGCGTGGTGTTATTTATATATGTATTTGTCTTTGATATTCGAACGGTCTCGCAGCAATAGCGCCGATGGTTAAACCGGTTTTTAGTCTTTTGTTTTATTGGGTGAGGCTTAAGCTGAAGGCTTATCGGGTTGTTTTGGATTATCAGTATATGGATGGGTTACAGGATGTTAATGATGTTTCAAATCCGCCAGTATTACCGGCGGAGAACAACGGTGTTCATTATGAGCGTATTGTTCAGGCGCTTCCGCCAGCCATGACAGCGACACCGCCGCTCAGGTTGTCGTCGCTCGCCAGCACCCCGGTCTCGACACCGGACTGGTACCTGAAGGCTTCCGCCGTCGATCGGCAATACCTCAAGGAATTGATCGACAAACGCTGGTTGTTGCAACGCCTGGTGGATGCACCGTTGCAAGATCTGCAACAGGACATCAAGGCGTTTGCCAAACCCTTGCTGTCCGTGTTGATGCGTTCGAACCTCAACAGCCATGACGACGTCAGCGAGCTGACCCTGAAACTGTATGTGCCGGACCGGATCATCTTCGGTATCGATCGCGGTGCCAGCCATCTGCGCGAGTCCACCCTGCTGGACGCGGCGCTGCATAACTTCGAAGAGCCGGAAACCGCCGCCGATTATTTCAGGAGTGGTTCCGGGGTCTATCGCCGCAACTTCAGAGGGGAGCCGTCGCTGATACCGGCGATGACGGTCAGTAAGATCGCCACGCTGTGTCGTCGACTGAACATTGGCGCGCAGTATCAAACCCATCTGAAAACCCTGCTGCTGCCGGCCGACGCGCAGCAAAGGCAAACCCTGGAAGAACAAGGGGCGGCCAGCGAGCAGGCGGCGTTTGAGCTGGCCTCGCTGATCGCCCTGCTGAAAGACGACATCAGTTCGAATGCCTACGGGGTGCTGCGCCAGGTCCGCGAGCATAAAAGCGCCATCAGTTTCCACCGTCGGCCGCTGCACCAGCATCGGCTGTCGCTGATGGGTTTCAAGCTGCACGGTGTGGTGTTGTTCAGCGCCGAGGGCGACGCGGGCAAGGTCCAGGCGGCGGTGGAGGCCCTGGCGCCTGACGCGCGTGCCTCCTGGCTCAACTGGTCGGGCATGTTGTCGGTGATGTCACCGGGCAACGACTTGGACAAGTTCAAATTGCTGCAAGCGTTTTTCGCCAATGGCCCCGCCGGGGTCAGCGACGAGATGCTGCGCCAGCAGGACATCTACAAACAAAGCCGCTTGAGCGGCCCGGTGATTGCCTATGTGCCGGACGACCCGCTGCACCCGTTGAAAGAGTACGCCTCGCTGGCGGACTTCATGAAAACGCTGCTGAGCCAGCTGCGCGAGCCGGACTACCAGGCGTTCTTCAGCCGCTTCGTGGCACAGAAGGACAAGGGCCGGTTCTTTGCCCGGGTCAGGGAGCGTCTGAGCCGGATCACCTGGCAGCAACGCGAACCGCTGGACATGGGCCCCTGGTGGCGGGAAACCGCGGTCGAGAATCCGAATGCCGAGCCGATCACCAATCGGCTGTCGGGTGAGCTTTGGCCACAGCTGTATCGCCTCAAGCGCGACAAGGTGATCAGCGACGCGCGGGCGATTGCCGTGCCGACCGGCGATGAAGATGCCACCACGCGCTGGAAGCGCCTGACCAGCTACCTGGACATCGGCTGGAACGTCTTCAACTTTGCCGCGATGCTGGTGCCGGGGCTCGGCGAAGCCATGCTGGCGCTGATGGTGGCGCAGATGGCCGAAGAGCTGCTGGAAGGCATCGAAGACTGGAGCAAGGGCGACCGGGACGAGGCGTCGTCACACATCAACGGGGTCATCATCAACTTTGCGCAGTTGGCCCTGATGAGCGCCGGGCACGTCATCCCGCGGGCGGCACGGATCTCGGTCACCCCCAGTCCGCTGATCGACAACCTCAAACCGGTGGAACTGCCCACGGGCAAGACCCGTTTGTGGAAGCCGGACCTGACGCCTTACGAGCACCCGGTGGCGCTGCCGGCCGAGGCCAACCCCGATGATCTGGGGCTGTATCAGCACAACGATCAACAGTGGCTGCGGCTGGAAGACAAGCATTACCAGGTGCGCCAGGACCCGGCGACGGGCGAGCATCGCCTGCAGCATCCGACCCGGTCCAACGCCTATCAGCCGGCGGTGGAGCATAACAATGCCGGCGCCTGGAAAGCTGAAACCGAGCAACCGCTGGCCTGGGACGCGACTCGCCTGATCCTCCGGCTGGACAACTCTCTGGAGCATTACTCGGCCTCCACCCTGGCCAAAATCCAGCAGGTGAGCGGCGTTGAAGAGGGGCTGTTGCGTCGGCTGCATGTCGAGCATGAAACTCCGCCGGCGCTGTTGCGCGACACCCTCATGCGCTTCAACACCTACGCCGACGCACAGCGTTATCCCGAGCAAATCCTGTCGAATCGGGTGCCGGAGGACATGGCCGGTTTTCTGCCGGCGACTCTGGTCGAACTGCCGCGCTGGCCGGAGTCCCGGGCCCTGGAGGTGTTTGAAGGCGATGATCGCTTGGGGGCATCCGTCAAACATGGCAACGCCATGGCCGCTGAGCCACAGATCATCAAAATCAGCCGCTCGGAGTTGGTGGCGGGGAAACTGCCTGAGCGAGTGATTGAATCCCTGAACACGACCGAGTTGCGGGAAATGCTTGGTGAACGGGTCGCCAATGACACCCCTTCACGGGTTGACGCGCTGCGCAGTCGACTGGCCATGCAGGCACAGAAACAACGAAACCGTCTGTTCGAGGCGTTATACAAAAGCCGCGATGTGTCCGACAGCCCGCAGGTGCGCTTGCTGAAGGATGACTCCCCGCAGCTGCCCGGCGCTGTTGCGCAAGAGTTGCTGGACAACGCCGAGCCTGCCGACCTGAAACACCTGGCCGAGAAACAGCGCCTGCCGCTGCGTTTGCGCCAGCAGGTACGCCGGGCGCAGGAACAGGTGCGGTTGAACCGGGCATACGAGGGGCTTTACCTCGAGGAGCTGGAAAACGCCGACACCCGTCGCCTCGAGTTGGCCTCGCTGGCCAACTTGCCAGGCTGGTCGGCGGATGTTCGGATCGAAATTCATCACCTGGGATTTTCCGGGGACCTGCTCGCCAGCGTGGGGCCGGTGGAAGCGCCGATCCGCAAAGTACTGGTGCTGGATGAGGACGGTCGTTATCAGGCGCGAGACGCGGAGGATCAGCATCTGCACGGTACCGACGATCTCTACGCCTCGGTGTTGCATGCCCTGCCGGACACCGAACGCAACGCATTGGGTTATGACATTCACGAAGGCGCTCGGTTGAAGGACGCGGTGCAGCGCTCACCGCTGAGCCATGCACAATTGGAACCGATCCTGCTTGAGCACCCGATCCGCAAACCGGTGTACGACCCGCAAACCATGCGTTTGCCCGGGGGGATGCCGGGGTATTTTCGCGAGCTCGCTGACAGGCGTTGGGGGCAAAGCCCGGAGGCGCGGATCAGGAGGCTCTACCCCTCGTTCACGGCAGACGACACGGTCGCGTTGCTGGATAGTTTTAACCGGGAAGGGGTACCGGTTGACATGCAGATCGAGGCACTTGAACTCGAATTTGAACGGTTGAGCTCGAGCTTGAAGCGGTGGGTGAATTCGCCCACCCGGGATTTTCGTTTGAGTCTCAATGGAGTAGAGGAGTGGAACGCGAGAAATCAGCTTTCCCGAAAAATCAGGCAGTGCTGGCAGCGCACGGGCCCGAAACAAATTGACGGGTATGGGAATGTTCTTGGGGAGATACTGGACCTGACCGATTTTCCTCTGGATCGGCACTTTGCGGGAATGCCCGAGCTGGAGGCCAATTTCGACCATGTCACGTATTTGAAGTTACTTGGCACAGGTTTTTCTGATGCCGAGCAGTCCTTTCTTCAGTCGTTTCGTAAACTGCGTGCCCTGGACCTTGCTCGCAACAAACTGACGGTGCTGCCGCGACACATCGCCGAGATGCCACACCTCAATTTCCTCGAACTGACGGGAAACCGGATTGTGCTGACGCCCGCCGCCGTCGAAATGCTTAGCCGCTGCACGCGGTTGCAAACCCTCGGTCTGGCCGCAAATCCGTTGGGTCTGCTCCCGAACATCAGTCGCATGCCTGAGCTGCATACACTGCTCCTGTACGAAACCGGAGCGACCACTTGGCCACCGGGGTTGTTCGACCTTCCGCGCCCCCGGCATATCTATCTGGACATGCAGCACAATTCGCTCACTCGCATACCCGACGTCACGCCGGGTTCGGTTGATGCGGAGTTGCTGGCGCGTACATTGCTCAGCCGTCAACCGCCCTGGATGTCACCCGAAAACCTGGAGCTACTCAAAGACTACATCAGGTCAGTGGGGCTGGACCCGGACCGTCCTTATCCCGGCAGAGGCGTGCGCGACACCGTGGATTGGAGGCAAGGCGTGACCTTTGACGAGTGGGTGCACAAGCAAATGCTCTGGGATGAGCTTGAAGATGAGTTCAACTCGACCGGTTTCTTCGATGAGATCAGGCGCCTGACCCAATCGGCGGACTTCACCGCGGGTGGCGCCTATCGAACCGATTTGACGGCCAAGGTGTGGCGAATGGTCGAGGCCATGGCCAGGGACACTGAGCTGCGCACGAAGTTTTTCACCGAGGCCACGATGCGCACCCAATGCGTGGATGCCGCGACGCAGTTGTTCAACGTTCTGGGGGTCGAGGTACTTGTTCGTGAAGCTCATGAATTGGGTAACGCCAGTTTGATCGAGGCGCAGCTGATCGAGCTGGCCAGGGGTAAATCACGGCTGGATGAGATCGAGCGAATCGCCCGTCGTCATATCATCGACCGCGAGGCGGCTGGCGAGCGCTTTCGACGTATCGACGCCGAAGGCAATGCCACCGGAACCATTGACGAGGTCGAGGTTCATCTGGCGTTCATGACGGACCTGGCAGAACGGCTTGACCTGCCCTGGCAGGCGCGAGGAATGCAGTTTCGCCGGATCGCAGGCGTCACCAGCGAAATGATCGAGGGCGCCTACCAGAGGATTCTTGGGCTGGAGGAGGGTGATCTACTGCGTGATTCGATTGCCGAGCAGCCATTTTGGCGGACCTATGTGCAGCGTTCGAATCGGGCGCGTTTCAGGGCGTTCGATCGCAAGGCGGTCGCGACGACCGAGTTCAAGGTTGCCCTGGATGAACGCGCCTCCCGCACGGACCTGACGCTGGAGGAAAGAGAGGAACTGAAGGAGGAAATCAGGGTGCTGGCCGCCGAACTCGGTAAACCTGAAAGCGCCTTTGCGCCGGGTCAAGTCGTGACCGATGAAGCGTTTGCCGCAGAGCTTGAGCTGATCAAGGACGAGCGCGAAACCCTTCTCAAACAACTGACTCAGCAAGCCATGGACCGGGCAAAACTGCGACGGGTTGAACCTCCACTCTTTACGGTGGACACCAATAGCTGACCACGGTTGTTTTTTCCTCGGTGTGAAGACGCAATTCTTCGCATCGAGGGTGCTGAAAGCGTTGTATCGAAAAACCATTTAGGAATTATGTGATGACTACGTTGCAAGGAAGCAACGACGCCCTTCGATCGGGCTCGTTAAATACTGAAGAACACGGCCCCAATACCGAGTTTATAAAAAATGCCATCCCGGACTGGCTGATTGGGGCCACGCCTGCAAGGCGCGAGGCCTTTCGACAAGCCCCCACGCAGTTTCCGGACTGGTACAAAAACGCCACGCTCGAGCAGCGCCAAGAGATAAAGCGCTTGACCAAGGCGAGCATCAAGTCGCAGACCGCTCTCGATAAAGTCATGGCCAGGATGCAGGACATCAAGGCCTTTGCCCAGCCATTGTTGGCCAAGGCGTTGTATGAGCGAACCAGTGTGACGCTGGATGTCAGCAAGACCTTTTTAAGGTTAATGAAACCACTGACCTTCGGGCCACTGCACATTAAAGCCGGTGCCTTCCCGGTTCTGACGCTGTCGCTGTTGGATGCCGCCCTTCATAACTTCGAAGCGTTTGAAAACGACAGAGGAGCATTCGACGATTCATCGGGATTCGTGACTGAACCGGATGCGAATGGAAACGCTGAAACCATCGCAACGACATTGACGGTCCAGCGTTTCATTGCGGTGTGCCGCACGCTGGATATCGGTCAAAAATATCAGGACTACCTCAAGTCATTTTTGCTGCCTGGCGAACCTGTTGCCGAAGCCTTTCTCTCGCTTCGGTTTATCGCGTGCCAGAAGGATGCATTGAAATCCGCGGCCTATATCGCCTTGGTCAAGGGTGATATTGAACCCAATGATTACCGCATCATTCTTTCGGCAATAGCCGGCGAAAAAACGATCATGAATGGCAACACGCCGGTCTGGTTCTGGGAACCGGTCATTCTGGGCAAGGTACTCACCGGATGTCTGGCGTTCGTCACGGTCGAAGCATACCGCTGGGACATAAAAGAAGTCATTTTGTACATCCCTCATGACCCCGAACATCCGGTGAAGAAATACAGGGGGATGGAGGCACTTGAGGAACTGACCCGTCAGTTGCTGGCGACAGGCAAGTCGGCATCGAAGACGACCGCCAACCCAACGGATTACCCGGGTTTTATCAGCCAGTTCCTTCACCACAAGGATCGTCCGTATTTTTTCAATCGCCTCACGAAGGAAGCCGCCGATGCCCCTTCGGACCCATTGGCCGCCTTTCGTTCGCCGATCACCGGGGGGTTCATATCGATAGTCGGTGGAGCGCTGGGCAGCAATCTGACGCCGAACGAGTTACCACCGGCAAAGCCGGCGCCACGTGTGCCAGTGACTGAACTGGAGATACGTCTGGCCTACCGTAACAGAGACGGGTTATGGGCCGAAAACGCTGACCTTTGGGCGCAACTCTATCAACGTTCGCGGGACAAGATTCTCTCGGACGCCCGCAGCCTTGCAGTTCCGACCGCTGATGCCGATGCCAAAAGCCGCGCCGACTGGATCGCTCATTTGTTGGGTGGGGGGATGCTCGCCCTCAATCTGGTGTCTATGTTCGTGCCAGTGCTGGGTGAAGTCATGCTGGTGGTCATGGCGGGCCAGCTGATGTACGAAACACTTGAGGGCGCCGTCGAGTGGAGCGAGGGCGATCGGGAAGCGGCCTGGGCACACTTGAGCGACGTGGCCGAAAACCTCGCCCTGATGGGCGTGATGGCGGTGGGCGGGCGGGTGCTCAAGGGTGTGAAGGCTTCACCCTTTGTCGACAGTCTGAAGCCGGTGCAACTGCCGTCGGGCGAAACCCGCCTATGGAAACCCGATCCCACACCGTATGGCGCGAGTGTCTATCTGCCGGAAAATTCGGCGCCCAACGAGCTGGGTTTGCACCAGGTGGGTGGCGAGAAGGTTCTACCTCTGGACAACGCGTTGTATGTGGTGAAACAGAACCCTGCCACGGGGGAGTACCGTATCCAGCACCCTGGACGACCTGGTGCTTACCATCCGCTTATCGAGGGCAACGGCGAAGGTGCCTGGGTTCATGAAGGCGAAGAACCACTGAGCTGGCAAGGCCCGACGCTGATGCGCAGGCTGGGCTATCGTTCGGACACGTTTACCGACACTCAGCTGGAACAGGTTCGGATCGCCAGTGGCATCGAACAGGACCAGTTGCGCCGGATGCATGTCGAACAGGAACCACCCTCAGCGCTGTTGGCCGATACGCTCACGCGTTTTCGGATCGATCGGGACATTGAAACCTTCAGCAGGCAGATCGGCAGCGATGATCCGAGTGTTTACGCAAGGGCAGATATACGCCTGCAATTTCAGGTCATGGACAGTCAAGAACTGATACCGGGGCGCCCGCCGGTGCGGGTCATGGACAGTCAGGCGAACATTCTCTGGGAGGACCCGTCAGGCAGCGGTTCGTCACCGCGCAGGCTGGACATGGTGCTGAGTGAGTCGAGTCTGGCGAGGGGCCAGTGGCTCAAGTCGCTGCTGGAGACACTCGAGGCGCAAGGTGTCGATCTTGCACAGGCTCCGGGAGAGCCGGGAACGTCAATGGACCTGCGGGCCACGGCACTGCGCAAGGAAATCGCCCGTGGCGTGCAACGTAGAAAAGCCACGTTGTTCGAATCGCTCTATCGAAAGCAGGACGCCGCGGTGGATGCTTACGGACAGCGGATAAAGGCTTTTTTCCCGAGGTTGCCGGGGGCGGTCGTCAATCAGATTATCGAGGGCGCGACCACGCAAGAGCTGGCTGGGCTCGGCCAACCCGGGCCTTTGCCCCAGCGGATTTATGAGCAAGCCCGCTGGTGCCGGCAAGAGTTACGCGTGGCACGTGCCTATGAAGGTTTCTATCTCGATGCCTCGACCAACCTGGATGGCCAGCGACTGGCCCTGCGTAGCCTGGCAAGCCTGCCGGGATGGCCGAAGGATGTGCGCTTCGAACTGCGCGAGTACTGGGCCAGCGGGCAAGTGATTGACGCGGTCGGTGCGCCGGATGCGGCGGTGCGCAAGGTACTGGTATCCGGTGAAAACGGTCTGTATGGAGCGGATGCTTCTGAAAGTCTTTATTCGGCGGTGTTGCAGGCCTTGTCGGAAGATCAACGCCTGGCGCTCGGGTTCACCGAGCAGGAGGTTGAAAGTCTGAAGCAGACGGTGCAACGAACACCATTGTCGCGAGAGGCGCTCAGGGGTGCGCTGGTGCAGCATCGTCAACTGCGGCCGGCCTTTGATCCGAACAACAAATTGCTCGGGGGGGGCGGTTATTCCTTGCCGAGCGCGCAGGAGCTCGCGAGTTTTTTCAAAACCAGCCGGGCACGGGCTCGCAAGCTGTTCCCCGGTTTCCAGGACGCCGATGTCGAAACGTTTCTCCGGTCGCTGGGGCCTGATCCCCGCAGCTCATTGACCCGGCTTGAAGCCGAGTATGCAACCTTGAAACGCGAATTGAAGGCCTGGGTCTTTGAGCATCGTTCGCCAGGCCTGGGGATCAGGGGAACAGTGGAGGCACACGTGGCCAGCAAGATCAAGCGCTGCTGGCGTCGGGAGACGGGGCCCACGCTGAAAATCAATCATTGGGTAGAGCTGCCGGCGTTGAGTGTGGATTTTGATCATGTCGAGGAACTGACATTCATGTCGGCGAGCCCCAACGCACGGACCGACGGCTTCCTCAAAAGCTTCAAGAACCTCAAGCGATTGACCATCAATCGCGCAGCGGAAGTTCTCACTCGGCTGCCCGACAGCATCGGCCAGATGAAGGGGCTGACCCATCTGGATCTGAGCTGGCAATCGATCGTGCTGACCGAGCAGAGTGCCAACCTGCTTGGCGGAATGAGCACGCTTGAAGTACTTAATCTCAATGGTAACCCGCTTGGCAGGTTGCCGGACTTCAGCGCCATGCCGCGGTTACAGGAAGTGCGCCTGGAGAGAACGGCAATCGACCAGTGGCCCGTGGGGTTGCGTGATCAAAGCGGTCTGCGCACGGTCGATCTGCGTAACAACCGCTTGCGTGAGGTGCCGCACGCGCTGCTCAATCCGGCCGCCGGACGGCTTGAAGCGGTCGCGAGGGTCAACCGGGTGACGCTGCTGGAAGGCAATCCGTTCACCCGCCAAAGCGCGCTGCAACTCTGGGACTTTCGGCAACGCTTGATGCAGACGCATCCCGAGTGGCTGGAAGGGGGGCTGGAGGGGGCGTTTGAAGTCAATCCGCCTTTGCACCGCCGGTATCGCGCTGTCTATCCGGATGCTACCTATGGGCAGGTCGAAGACTACTTCAACGGGTTGCGCACCGAGGTACGAATCGAAGCAGAAGTGGTTCGGCAGGAAGCGGCGCTTCGCAGACTGAACAGCCAGTTGTCCGAGTGGGCATACACGGGGGAAGAGCCCCAGCAATATGTGTATGTGAGAAACCGGGCAAACATAGGTCTCAGGCAAGATCGCTATTTAGCCGCCGAGCGCATTCGCAGCTGCTGGCAGAGGCGCACTGCGCAACTGCTCGCCAATGACGGATCGCCGATCGGTCTTGAACTTGATCTCAGTGGTCTGAGGTTGCCGAACTTGCCTGAACTCGACGCCGATTTCAGTCATGTCGGATCACTCAAACTGAGCAACATGGGGCTGACCGTCACGCCAGAGGCTTTTTTGCGACGTAACAGTGGTGTGCGCTGGCTCGATCTGTCGGGTAACCAGCTGACAGAGTTACCCCGGGCACTGAATGAAATGAATGGCTTGACCCGGTTGTTCTTGCAGGGCAACCGGATTCGGCTGACGCCGGAGACCGCTCGGATACTGGCAGAGCGAACCACGCTCAGAGCTTTGAGTCTGTACGGCAATCCGTTGGGTATGGCGCCTGACTTCAGTCGTCTTACGGATATGCGTAGCGTAACACTGGGGGCGACCGGTATTGAGACCTGGCCTGTCGGCCTGGCTGATCAGCCTGCGCTCGATGGCATTGATCTGAGCGACAACCGGATCGTGACGATTCCGGACAGTGTCATCGCGCCTGTCGCCGAGCGCCTGCAGTGGGCAGCACGCATCAATAATGTCACTTACATTCAGGGTAATCCGCTGTCCGAGGCGACTCGGCAGCAGTTGGCCGAATACTGGAGCCGACTTGAACGCGAGCACCCCGACCTGTACGTGGAACGCAGGCAAGACAGGGGCGCCCGGGCGTTCGAATACCGAGCACCTGCCCCGAGGGATACGGCTGTCCCTTTGGCGGCTGAAACAGAGGCGGCTCTCGGACGTTGGACCCTGGACGTGCCTACCGAACTGTTGGCGACCAGAAGAGCTCAATGGCGTACGTTGTCCACTCAACAGGGATCCGCGGGGTTCTTCTCGGTACTCGCTGATCTCCAAGAGGCCGGTGCCGGTCACGAGGATCTCCAGCAGCGGGTATGGGCGGTTATCGACAGCATCACACAGCCCAACCCCGAGTCGGAACAGCTGCGCGAGGCAATGTTCGAATGGGCGGGAAGGCCGGCCTGCTGTGATCGAGCCGCCTTGTCGTTCAGTAATCTGGAGATCATGTCCATGGTCTACAAGGCCCGGACATTAGCCCAGGACGGGCAGCAAGGCGCCGGTCTGCTGAAGCTGTCCAGAGGCTTGTTTCGTCTGGACAAGGTCGAGAAGATCGCACTCTCCGATATCGAGCGACGCACAGCGGCAATCAATGCCACGCCTGGGTGGTCGTCGGCTCAGAAAGCGCGGCAAATTGAGCTTCTGGAAGAAGTTGAGATCAAGCTGGCCTACCGTTTCGGCCTGAAAGACCGGCTTGGTCTGCCAGGGCAGCCGCAACGTGTGCGGTTTACCAGCCTGGGCCGCGTTACGCCGCAGATGCTTGATAGCGCACAAGCTCAAGTACTGGCCCTGGACAACTCACCTGAAGAGCTCCAGGCACTGGTTGAACGCGATTTCTGGAAGAGTTATCTGGCGAACAAATACAAGTCGCAATTCGAAACGCAGCAAACGCCCTACCAGACAAACCAGGCTAGCCTGTACGAAGCACTGGAGTCGGGAGAACTCTCGCAGGCTTCGTATAGAGAACAGTCCGCCGACCTGGATGCCCAGTTGCAAATCGAGGAAGCAGCGCTGGTCGAGACGCTGACCCGCCAAGAGCTGGCTGAAAACCCGTTCTAACGAATCGGTGATACATCATTAAAACCCTGAGTGCGGATTGACGCACTCAGGGTTTTTTTTGCAGCTTGAACTTCAGAACAGGAAGTAACGCTGCGCCATCGGCAACACATCCGCCGGTTCACACCACAGCAACACGCCGTCGGCCTTGACCTGATAGGTCTGCGGATCAACGTCGATATTCGGCAAATAGTCGTTGTGGATCAGGTCGGTTTTCTGCACCTCGCGGCAGCCTTTGACCACGGCGATTTTCTTCTTCAATCCCAGCGCTTCGGGCAATCCGGCGTCTTGTGCCGCTTGGCTGATGAAGGTCAGGCTGGTGGCATGCAGCGAGCCGCCAAAGCTTGCGAACATCGGTCGGTAATGCACCGGTTGCGGCGTCGGGATCGAGGCGTTGGCGTCGCCCATCAGGCTGGCGGCGATGGCGCCGCCCTTGAGAATCAATGTCGGTTTCACGCCGAAAAACGCCGGGCGCCAGAGCACCAGATCCGCCCATTTACCGACCTCGATAGAGCCCACTTCATGGCTGATGCCGTGGGTGATGGCCGGGTTGATGGTGTACTTGGCGATGTAGCGTTTGGCGCGGAAGTTGTCGTTACCCTCGCCATCACCCGGCAGCGGGCCACGCTGTTTTTTCATCTTGTCGGCGGTCTGCCAGGTACGCGTGATGACTTCGCCGACGCGGCCCATGGCCTGGCTGTCGGAGCTGATCATCGAGAACGCACCGAGGTCGTGGAGGATGTCTTCGGCGGCGATGGTTTCGCGGCGGATACGGCTTTCGGCGAAGGCCACGTCTTCGGCGATGCTCGGGTCCAGGTGGTGGCAGACCATCAGCATGTCGAGGTGTTCGTCGATGGTGTTGCGGGTGAATGGCCGGGTCGGGTTGGTCGAACTCGGCAGCACGTTGGCGAAACCGCAGGCCTTGATGATGTCCGGCGCATGACCGCCACCGGCCCCTTCGGTGTGGTAGGTGTGGATGGTCCGGCCCTTGAAAGCGGCGAGGGTGGTTTCAACGAAACCCGACTCGTTGAGGGTGTCGGTGTGAATCGCCACTTGCACGTCGAACTGGTCGGCGACGCTCAGGCAGTTGTCGATGCTCGCCGGTGTGGTGCCCCAGTCTTCGTGCAATTTGAGGCCGATGGCGCCGGCCTTGACCTGCTCGATCAGCGGCTCCGGCAGGCTGGCGTTGCCCTTGCCGGTGAGGCCGATGTTCATCGGGAAGGCGTCCGCCGCCTGAAGCATCCGCGCCAGGTGCCATGGGCCGGAGGTGCAGGTGGTGGCGTTGGTGCCCGTCGCCGGTCCCGTGCCGCCGCCGATCATGGTGGTGACGCCGCTCATCAGCGCTTCTTCGATTTGCTGCGGGCAGATGAAGTGGATGTGCGTGTCGATGCCGCCGGCGGTGAGGATCATGCCTTCGCCGGCGATCACTTCGGTGCTGGCGCCGATGGCGATGGTCACGTTGGGCTGCACGTCCGGGTTGCCGGCCTTGCCGATGGCCGCAATGCGTCCGTCCTTGAGGCCGACGTCGGCTTTGACGATGCCCCAGTGGTCGATGATCAGCGCGTTGGTGATCAGCGTGTCGACCACTTCGGCGGCGAGCAATTGGCTTTGGCCCTGGCCGTCGCGGATGACTTTGCCGCCGCCGAATTTCACTTCTTCGCCGTAGGTGGTGAAGTCCTTTTCGACTTCGATCCACAGCTCGGTGTCGGCCAGACGGACCTTGTCGCCGACGGTGGGGCCGAACATGTCGACGTAGGCTTGTCTTGAAATTTTCATGCGCATGCCTTGGAATTCAATTGATTTTGAGACCGCTCGCGTTGCTCGCTTATCGCGAGCAAGCTCGCTCCCACATTCGGTCTGTGGTGTTTACACATTTTGTGTTCGCAGCAGATCCAGTGTGGGAGCGAGCTTGCTCGCGATGGGGCCAGTGCAGACACCGCATGATTTAGAGATCGCCCATGATCCGCCCGGCAAACCCGTACACCCGGCGATGTCCGGCCAGGTCCACCAGCTCGACCTCGCGGCGCTGTCCCGGTTCGAAGCGCACGGCGGTGCCGGCCGGGATGTTCAGGCGCATGCCACGGCTGGCGGCACGGTCGAACGTCAGGGCGTCGTTGGTTTCGAAAAAGTGGTAGTGCGAACCGACCTGAATCGGCCGGTCGCCGCTGTTGGCCACGGTCAGGCTCAGGGTGCGACGGCCGGCGTTGAGCTCGATGTCGCCAGGCTGGATCTGATATTCGCCAGGAATCATTCGGGTTGTCCCAGAGTCTTGAAGTAGATGGCGGTCGGGGTGTAACGGCCGTCCGGGCTTTGGCAGTAGTTCGGCAGCTCACCGACGCGGGTGTAGCCCAGGGATTGATAGAACGCTTCGGCCGCTGAGCCGGCTTCGGTGTCGAGGTACAGCAGGCCACGTTTGTACTGGCGTGCGGTCTGCTCCAACGCATTCATCAGTTGCTGAGCAAGGCCGCGTCGCCGTGTGTCATGGCGTACCTGGAGTTTTTGCACTTCGGCGCGATTGCGCCCGTTGGCTTTCTGGCACAGGGCCAGTTGCACGCTGGCCAGGACCTTTTCATCGTGAACGACTACCCACAGCAACAGACTGCCGTCCTCAAGGTCAGCCTGGACACTGTTGATATAGGCGCGGGCCTGGGCGTCATCAATGTCGGCCATGAAGCCGATAGAGGCGCCGTGCTTTACGGCGTCAAACAGCAAATCGATCAAGCCCTGACGGTAGTGCGCAAAGCTCTCGGCGTTCACGCGTCGCAGTTGGGCAGTGTTCATGGTGTATCACTCCTTGTTGGCGACAGGCGGCTCCGCGCCCGGGTTGAGAGTCAGCTGCATGAAGGTCAGGTCGAGCCAGCGGCCGAACTTGGTGCCCACTTGCGGCATGTGCCCGGTGGTGACGAAACCGACCCGTTCGTGCAGGCGAATCGAGGCGGTGTTAGCGCTTTCGATGGCGGCGACCATCACATGTTTATTGCAGCCCTTGGCGCGTTCGATCAGTTCGTCCATCAACTGCGGGCCGAGGCCATTGCCGCGCTGATCGCTGCGCACGTACACCGAATGTTCGACGGTGTGGCGGAAACCGTCGAACGGCCGCCAGTCACCGAACGAAGCGTAGCCGAGCACGTTGTTGTCGGCGTCGACGATTACCAGCACAGGATAGCCCTGGGATTGCCGGGCGCTGAACCAGGCCTGGCGGTTACCGAGGTCCACGGCCTGTTCGTTCCAGATCGCCGTCGTATTAAGGACGGCGTCGTTGTAGATGTCGCGGATCGCCGGCAGGTCGGCGTGCACGGCATCACGTAGGTGATAAGTCATGGCGCGGCCTCAGACGATGGGTTGATGGACGGTGACCAGTTTGGTGCCGTCGGGAAAGGTCGCCTCGACCTGGATCTCCGGGATCATTTCCGGGATGCCTTCCATCACTTGTTCGCGGTTCAGCAGGGTGGTGCCGTAGTGCATCAGTTCGGCCACGGTCTGGCCGTCACGCGCACCTTCGAGCAGCGCCGCGCAAATGTAGGCCATGGCTTCCGGGTAGTTGAGTTTCACGCCGCGCGCCAAACGCCGCTCGGCGACCAGGCCGGCGGTGAAGATCAGCAGCTTGTCTTTTTCGCGTGGGGTCAGGTCCATCGTTAGAAATCCGTATTGGGCAGTAAAAAAGGTATTCGGGCTGTGAATACAAACCCTGTGGGAGCGAGCTTGCTCGCGATGAGGCCATCACATTCAACAAAGATGTTGGCTGCAAGATCGCCATCGCGAGCAAGCTCGCTCCCACAAAAAGCACACATCAGGTGCTCCATATTCTGGGTGGGACTGCTTCGCGGCCGAGCAACGCCGGGCGCAGTAGATTCCACAAATCAATTAACCAACCGCGCGCCAGCAACGCTTCACTGGCCAGGCATCTGGCAACCAACAAACCTGGCAACTGGCTCAGATCGCCCCGCACGTCATTGGTCAACGAACGGCAGGCCTCCAGCAATTCGCTGTCGATTTCTCCGGTCACCAGCAACGTCGCAAACACCGGCTGGCCATCAAGCCCTATCGGTGAATCAAGCAAACCGTCATCCCCGACAATGCGCTGGCGTTCGTGCCAGAGCAACTGGCCGTCGCGGCGGATTTCCAGCTGTGACTGAAAATGCCCGTGCTCGAAGCGTTCGCCGCTGGCCGGACGGCCCAGAGCCACCACGTCCCAGTAAAACAACCGCGCGTCACCTTGCAGTTCAATAGACGTTCTGAGCTCAGCCTGGGCGGCGCTGAAGACGATGGTTTCTTGCGGCAGCCACTCCAGCGTAGCGCCGGCCGCGACGTGCAAATCGAGCTGCTGATAGGCCGGTCCGGCGGCGCGATACCACTTGGCGGCACCGGGGCTGGTCAGCTGCGCCCACGCGTCGGCACCGACGCAGGCCGTAATGTCCAGCCGATCACCGCCAGCAATGCCGCCCGGCGGGTGAACGATGATGTGCTGGCACACCTCGGGGCCTTCGGCGTACAGGTGTTTTTGCACCCGCAGCGGGCCCTTGTGGCGGCGTTGGATCGGGCGCGTGCTGTCGCCGAATCGCGCGTAGCCGAGTTCCAGCTCGGCGTGCCAGCTAGGGGTGAACAGGGCAGTGAAAACAGGTAAATTCATAGTTTCTAATTATCGTCAGGACGCTTCAGACTAGATCGTAACCAGCCCGCGCACACCCTCGGCTTCCATATTTTCTCCACGACCTTGCTGGACAATCTCGCCCCGGGACATCACCAGGTATTGATCGGCCAGCTCAGCGGCGAAATCGTAGAACTGCTCGACCAGCAGGATCGCCATGTCACCACGGGCTGCGAGTTTTTTGATCACTGCGCCAATCTCCTTGATCACCGACGGCTGAATGCCTTCGGTAGGCTCATCAAGGATCAGCAAGCGTGGTCGACTGGCCAGCGCTCGGCCAATGGCCAACTGTTGCTGCTGACCACCCGACAGATCGCCGCCGCGACGCTGCTTCATTTGCAACAACACCGGGAACAGCTCGTAGATGAACGCCGGGACTTCCCTGGCCTCGGAGCCCGGGAAGCGCGACAGGCCCATCAGCAGATTTTCCTCCACTGTCAGCCGTCCGAAAATCTCCCGGCCTTGCGGTACGTAAGCAATACCGGCGTGAACCCGTTGATGCGGCTTGAACCCGGTGATGGCCTTGCCTTCCCAGTTCACCGCACCTTCTTTGGCCGGTAGCAGGCCCATCAGGCATTTGAGCAGGGTGGTCTTGCCGACGCCGTTGCGCCCGAGCAGGCAGGTGACTTCACCGACCTTCACCTCGAAGCTCAGCCCCCGCAGAATGTGGCTACCGCCGTAGTACTGGTGCAGCTTGTCGACTTGCAGCATCTTCCAAATCTCCTCAATCCCCTGTGGGAGCGAGCTTGCTCGCGATAGCGGTGTATCAGTCGACATCAATGTTGAATGTCAGGCCGTCATCGCGAGCAAGCTCGCTCCCACAAAAAACAGATCGCGTTATCGACCTAAATACACCTCGATCACCCGTTCGTTATCCTGCACCTGCGCAAGCGACCCTTCGGCCAGCACGCTACCCTGGTGCAACACGGTGACGTGGTCGGCAATCGAGCCGACGAAGCCCATGTCGTGTTCCACCACCATCAGCGAATGCTTGCCGGCCAGGCTTTTGAACAGCTCGGCGGTGAATTCGGTTTCGGCGTCGGTCATGCCCGCCACCGGTTCATCGAGCAGCAGCAGGTGCGGGTCTTGCATCAGCAGCATGCCGATTTCCAGAAACTGCTTCTGTCCATGCGACAGCAGGCCGGCCGGGCGATTGACCGAGCTGGTCAGGCGAATGGTTTCCAGCACCTCGCAGATGCGATCTCTTTGTTCGCCATTGAGCTTTGCCCGCAGACTGGCCCACACCGACTTGTCGGTTTTCTGCGCCAGTTCAAGGTTTTCAAACACGCTCAAGGCTTCGAACACGGTCGGCTTCTGGAACTTGCGGCCGATCCCGGCCTGGGCGATCTGCACTTCACTCATCTGTGTCAGGTCCAGGGTTTCACCAAACCAGGCCTTGCCGTGGCTGGGTCGGGTCTTGCCGGTAATCACGTCCATCAGTGTGGTTTTGCCGGCGCCATTGGGGCCGATGATGCAGCGCAGTTCGCCGACACCGATGTACAGGTTCAGATCGTTCAGGGCCTTGAAACCATCGAAGCTGACGCTGATGTCTTCAAGCGTGAGGATCGTGCCGTGGAGGGTGTTCAGGCCTGAGCCTACGCGTTGGCCGAGGCCGATGGCGTCGCGACTGCTGCCGGCGTCTTTGTTCGGTTCGAGGATCGGCTCAAGCATGAATTCCGCCGTCGGTGTGATTCTCATTGCTCGCTCCTTTTCTTCAGCAAACCGATCACGCCTTTGGGCAGATACAAGGTTACGACGATGAACAGCGCGCCGAGGAAGAACAGCCAGTATTCGGGGAACGCCACGGTGAACCAGCTCTTCATGCCATTGACCACGCCAGCACCAAGCAGTGGCCCGATCAACGTGCCGCGCCCGCCGAGCGCGACCCACACGGCGGCTTCGATGGAGTTGGTCGGCGACATTTCGCTGGGGTTGATGATTCCCACTTGCGGCACATACAGCGCACCGGCCAGACCGCACAACACCGCGCTCAAGACCCAGACAAACAGCTTGAAACCGCGTGGGTCGTAACCGCAGAACATCAGCCGGTTTTCCGCGTCGCGCAGGGCGGTCAGGACCCGGCCAAATTTGCTTTGCGCCAGGCGCCAGCCGATGAACAGGCTGGCCACCAGTAACAGCACGGTGGCGACGAACAGCACTGCGCGAGTGCCCGGTTCAGTGATGCCGAAGCCGAGGATCGTGCGGAAGTTGGTGAAGCCGTTGTTGCCGCCAAACCCGGTCTCGTTGCGGAAAAACAGCAGCATCCCGGCGAAGGTCAGGGCCTGGGTCATGATCGAGAAGTACACGCCCTTGATCCGCGAGCGGAAGGCGAAGAAGCCGAACACCAACGCCAGCAAACCCGGCGCCAGCACCACCAGGCACATCGCCCAGATAAAACTGCTGGTGCCGGTCCAGTACCACGGCAGTTCGGTCCACGAGAGGAAGGTCATGAACGCCGGCAGGCCATCGCCCGAAGCCTGGCGCATCAGGTACATGCCCATGGCATAGCCACCGAGGGCGAAGAACAGGCCATGACCCAGGGACAACAACCCGGCGTAACCCCACACCAGATCCAGGGCCAGGGCGACGATGGCGTAGCAGAGAATTTTGCCGACCAGCGTCAGGGTGTAGGCCGAGACGTGAAACGTACTGTCGGCAGGCAGCAATGACAGCAGCGGCATCGCCAGCAGCAGTGCGAGAATCACCGCACCCACCGCGATCGTGACTTTGGGGCCGGCCTTTTGCGTGGCCGTGAGCATCAGGGGCTGGTTCATCAGTCGATCACCCGTCCTTTCAGTGCGAAGAGTCCTTGCGGGCGTTTCTGAATGAACAGAATGATCAGCGCGAGGATCAGGATCTTGCCGAGTACGGCGCCGATTTGCGGTTCAAGAATCTTGTTGGCGATCCCCAGGCCGAACGCGGCGAGCACGCTGCCGGCCAGTTGGCCAACGCCGCCGAGCACCACCACCAGGAACGAGTCGATGATGTAGCTCTGTCCGAGATCCGGGCCGACGTTGCCGACCTGACTCAGGGCCACGCCGCCAAGCCCGGCGATACCCGAACCGAGCCCAAAGGCGAGCATGTCGACGCGCCCGGTGGGTACGCCACAGCAGGCGGCCATGTTGCGATTCTGGGTAACCGCACGCACGTTCAAGCCGAGGCGGGTCTTGTTCAGCAGCAGCCAGGTCAGCACCACCACAAACAGTGCGAACGCGATGATCACGATGCGGTTGTACGGCAGCACCAGATTGGGCAGTACCTGAATCCCGCCCGAGAGCCAGGCCGGGTTCGCCACTTCGACGTTTTGCGCACCGAACAGCAATCGGACCAGCTGAATCAGCATCAGGCTGATGCCCCAGGTGGCCAGCAGGGTTTCCAGTGGCCGGCCATAAAGGTGGCGAATCACCGTGCGCTCCAACGCCATACCGATGCCGGCGGTGACAAAAAACGCTACCGGCAATGCCACCAGCGGGTAGAACTCGATGGCTTGCGGCAGGAAGCGCTGGAACAGCAACTGCACCACGTACGTGGAGTAGGCGCCGAGCATCAGCATCTCGCCGTGGGCCATGTTGATCACCCCGAGCAGGCCGAAAGTGATCGCCAGACCAAGGGCCGCCAACAGCAGGATCGAACCCAGGGACATGCCGCTGAAGGCCTGGCCAAGGAGCTCACCGACCAGCAGTTTGCGTTTGACCTGGGCCAGACTGGTTTCAGCCGCTGTGCGCACCGTGGTATCGGCTTCGCCGCCGGGTTGGAGCAAGCCTTCGAGGCGGGTGCGGGCCAGTGGGTCGCCGGTTTCGCCGAGCAAGCGCACGGCCGCCAGGCGTACGGCCGGGTCACTGTCGACCAGTTGCAGGTTGGCCAGCGCCAAGCTCAGGGCGTCGTGAACGCTTGGGTCTTTTTCGCCCGCCAGTTGCTTATCGAGGAATGCAAGCTGCGCCGGTTTGGCGCTTTTTTGCAGTTGCTGCGTGGCGCTCAAGCGCACTTTGGCGTCAGCGGCGAGCAGTTGGTGGCTGGCCAGCGCGGTATCGATCAAGCCCCGCAGGCGGTTGTTCAGGCGCAGGGTTTTGGCTTCGCCGTCGACGGTCAATTGGCCCTGCTGCAAGGCGTTGATCAGTTCGATGCGCGCCGGATCGGGCTGCGCGGCCCAGGCTTCCAACAGCTTGGCTTGCTGCAGGGGATTGGCCGCGACGAAATCTTCGGCGTCCCCGGCGTGGGCGGCCATCGGCAACAGCAGTGCGATGGCGAGGATGAAGCGGTAAAGGGCAGTGGGCATGTCATTGGCCTTGCGCGGACAATGTGGGAGCGAGCTTGCTCGCGATAGCGGTGGGTCAGGCAACATTGATGTTGATTGATAAACCGTAATCGCGAGCAAGCTCGCTCCCACAGGAGTTGTGTCGGGCCCGGGCGTGGTGCTCGGGCCTGGCATCCAGTGGCTCAGTTGCTCTTCACCGCATACTCCGGCTTCTTGTCGTTACCCGGTATGAACGGGCTCCATGGCTGAGCGCGGATCGGCCCTTCGGTCTGCCATACCACATTGAACTGACCGTCGGCCTGGATCTCGCCGATCATCACTGGCTTGTGCAGGTGGTGGTTGGTCTTGTCCATGGTCAGCGTGTAGCCGGACGGCGCAGCGAAGGTCTGGCCAGCCAAGGCTTCGCGGACCTTGTCGACATCGGTGGATTTGGCTTTTTCTGCAGCCTGCGCCCACATGTGGATGCCGACGTAAGTGGCTTCCATCGGGTCGTTGGTCACGGCTTTATCGGCGCCCGGCAGGTTGTGTTTCTTGGCGTAGGCTTTCCAGTCGGCGACGAACTTCTGGTTCACCGGGTTCTCCACCGATTCGAAGTAGTTCCACGCGGCCAGGTTGCCCACCAGCGGTTTGGTGTCGATGCCGCGCAGTTCCTCTTCGCCCACCGAGAAGGCCACGACCGGTACGTCGGTGGCTTTCAGGCCCTGGTTGGCCAATTCTTTATAGAACGGCACGTTGGAGTCGCCGTTGACTGTGGAAATGACCGCCGTCTTGCCGCCGGCCGAGAATTTTTTGATGTTGGCGACGATGGTTTGATAGTCGCTGTGACCGAACGGCGTGTAGACCTCTTCGATGTCCTTGTCGGCCACGCCTTTGGAGTGCAGGAATGAGCGCAGGATCTTGTTGGTGGTGCGCGGATAGACATAGTCGGTGCCGAGCAGGAAGTAACGCTTGGCGCTGCCGCCTTCTTCACTCATCAGGTATTCCACCGCCGGGATCGCCTGTTGGTTCGGCGCAGCGCCGGTGTAGAAGACGTTCGGCGACATCTCTTCGCCTTCATACTGCACCGGATAGAACAGCAGGCCGTTGAGCTCTTCGAACACCGGCAATACCGATTTACGCGACACCGAGGTCCAGCAGCCGAACACTACCGCGACTTTGTCCTGGGTCAGCAACTGTCGGCCCTTTTCCGCGAACAGCGGCCAGTTCGACGCCGGGTCGACCACCACCGGTTCGAGCATCTTGCCGTTGACCCCGCCCTTGGCGTTGATCTCGTCGATGGTCATCAGCGCCATGTCTTTAAGCGAGGTTTCGGAGATCGCCATGGTCCCGGACAACGAATGCAGGATCCCGACCTTGATGGTCTCGGCGGCCTGGATACTCCAGGTCATGCCCATCGCGGCAATCGATGCCGATAGTGTGAAAGCCTTGATCAAACTGCGACGCTTCATTGTGCGATCTCCATGAACTTATGAGTTTTCTTGGTTGGCAGATGCGGACTACTGAAGGGTCTTTAGCAAGGGCTGTGCCCGGTCGGGGAAAGGTAAGGAAATGTCGTGTTAGAGCGGTTGCGCCGTTTGGTGGCGCACCATGAAGGGACGTGTCTGGCGTGCTGGTGCGAGGAGGTGCGCCACATTAGGGCGCTGAGTAGTTCGGGGTTACCCCAATCAACTGTGGGAGCGAGCTTGCTCGCGATAGCGGCGGTACATTCAACATCGATGTTGCCTGCCCCACCGTCATCGCGAGCAAGCTCGCTCCCACATTTGATAGTGGTGGGTTTTAGCGGCGGCGCATCAGGCCGATGAAGAACAATCCACCGATGGCGGCGGTGGCGACTCCGATTGGCAAGTCCTCCGGGGCGATCAAGGTTCGTGCTGCTACGTCGACCCAAACGAGGAAAACACTGCCCAGTAACACGCACACTGGCAGCAGTCTTCGGTGTTCGGCCCCGACTAACCTACGCGCGATGTGCGGCACCATCAGCCCGACAAAACCGATCGATCCGCTGATGGACACCAAAACCCCGGTCATCAGCGAGGCAATCAAAAACACCCGCAGCCGCACCGTTCGGGCGTTCAGCCCCAGCGTCACGGCAGTCTGCTCGCCAGCCATCAACGCATTCAGCGGCCGGGCCATGCCCAGCAGCAACACCAGCCCGAGCAGTACGCTGATAGCGGGAATCGCCAGCAGTTCCCAGCGCGCCAGACCGAGGCCGCCGAGCATCCAGAACATCACCGCGGAACTGGCGCGGTGATCGCCAAGAAACAGCAGCAGGTTGGCGATCGCCATCATCACGAAGGACACCGCCACGCCGCACAGCAGCAGCCGATCACTGTCCAGCCGACCGTTGCGGTTGGCGATCGCCAGGACGATCAGCATGCTCAGCAACGCACCGATAAACGCGGCGATGGGCAGGGTCAGCAGGCCGACGATTTCACCGACATGCAACACCACGATCACCGCGCCAAGGGTCGCGCCAGAGGTGACGCCCAGCAGATGGGGATCGGCCAGCGGGTTGCGCGTCACCGCTTGCAGTACTGCACCTATCAGCGCCAGCCCCGCACCGACCAAAGCGCCGAGCAACATGCGCGGTACGCGGATCAGCCAGACGATATGTTCCTGTCCGGCGCTCCAGTTCACTTCGCCAGCACCGAATGCCTTGTGCAGCAGAATCCGCCAGACCACGTCCACCGGCACCCGTGCCGAGCCAAAGCCCAGCGATACCACACACGACACCAGCAGCAGCGCGCCGAGGGCAATCAGCAACAAGGCATAGCGACGATTGATCATTCGCCGTGGAAACCCTTGGCCAGGGTTTCAACCGCCAGCACGTTGTCGATCCCTGGCGTGGCTTGCACGTAAGGGATGACGATGAAGCGCTGGTTCTTGATCGCGTCCACCGATTGCAGGGCCTTGTTGTTCAGCAGAAATTGCTCCTTTTGCTCGGCGCTGACTTCGCCGTAGTCGACGATCACGATCACCTGCGGGTTGCGCTCGACGACGTTCTCCCAGTTGACCCGGGTCCAGCTCGCCTCGACATCGTCGAGAATATTGCGCCCGCCGGCGGCATCGATCAGTGCTTGCGGCATACCCAGGCGACCCGAAGTCATGGCCCGGTCTTCGCCGCTGTCGTAGAGGAACACGCGCGGTTTTTCCGTTGGCAGGTCTTTGCGAACTTCGGCCACTTGCGCCTGCATGTCGCCGATCAACCGGTTGGCGCGATCCTGCACGTCGAAGATCTTGCCGAGGTTGCGCAGGTCGTTGTAGGTGTCATCGAGGCTGGCCGCCGGGCGCTTCATCACGAAGGCGCACGACTCGCTCAGTTCATAGACGTTGATCCCCAGTGGCCCGAGAGTTTGTGGCGTCAGGTCGCCGCCAATGCGCATACCGTAATCCCAACCGGCGAAGAAAAAATCGACGTTGGCGTTGAGCAAGGTTTCCACCGACGGGTACTTGGCTGCGAGTTCCGGCAGGCCGTCGAGAATGCTCCGCATCTCGGGAGTCACGGCTTTCCAGCCACTGATGCCGCTGTAGCCGACCATCCGTGGTTTGAGGCCGAGGGCGAGCATCATCTGGGTCATGTTGATGTCGTGACTGAGGGCGTGTTTCGGCGCCTCCTTGAAGGTCACTTCACGGTTGCAGCTCTGAATCTTCAACGGGTAACGGGTCGCTTCGGCGAAGGCCTCGGCGCTGCCCAGCAGCAGGGCGATGGACAGGCTGGAGCGGAGCAGGGTGCGCAAGGTCATGTTGGGTTATCCAGGTAATTCGGGGGTAGCCGGACAGCGGGTGTTCATCGATCAGCGCTTCGACGCCGAACACTTCACGCAGCAGCGTGGTGGTCAGCACTTCTTTTGGCGTGCCGCTGGCGACGATGCGTCCGTGGTTGATCACGTACAGCCGATCGCAGAACGCAGCGGCCAGGTTGAGGTCGTGGATGCTTGCCAGGGTACCGATCTGCAAGCGCTTGACCAATTGCAGCAGTTCAAGCTGATAGCGTGGGTCGAGGTGGTTGGTCGGCTCATCGAGGATCAGCAATTGCGGTTGCTGAGTCAGGGCTCGGGCGAGAATGACGCGTTGTTTTTCGCCGCCCGACAACGTCGCAAAGGCGTGATTTTCAAAGCCTTTGAGGCCCACCGATTCCAGTGCCTGCCCGGCGATCCGACGGTCTTCCAGGGTATCGCCATCGAACAGGCCTTTGTGCGGAGTGCGGCCCATGGCGACCACTTCGTCGACCGTCAGGCCGAAGGCGTCGGGAAACTCCTGCAGCACCACCGCAATGCGTTGCGCACACCAGCGCGACGACTGCTTCCAGACGTTGTGATGGGCAAGATGCACCTCGCCGGATTCCGGTTTGCTGAACCGATAGGCACAGCGCAGCAGGCTGGTCTTGCCGCTGCCGTTGGGCCCGATCAAACCGACGAACTCACCGGCCGCCACGTGCAGACTGGCCTCACGCAGTTGGAACTGATGATGACAGTGGCCATGGCCCAGTGGTGTCCAGGCGAGATGAGTGAGGTTCAGCGAGGTCATTGCGTGCTCGTTCGACGGGTGTTTGCAGCGGGCCGACATTGTAAGGTCAACCGCGCTGCCGTAGGCATCTCGCTGTATTCAGGATGAAGATGAGGCCGATTCAGGCTGGCGGTTCAAGCGCGACAGCAGCACGCGGTCCAGCAGCCACACCGCGATCAGCGAAGCACCCACCAACGGGAATACCACCGCCAAAGCGAGGATGATCACCACCCCGGTTTTCCAGGTCGGCAGGTCGTGACGCAATGGCGGAACACCGAGCTTGCCTTGCGGGCGGCGCTTCCACCAGATCACCACACCACTGACGGCGCTGAGCAGGATCATCAGGCAGATCAGCAACACGACGATCTGGTTGAACGGCCCGAACAACTTGCCTTCGTGCAGCATCACCCCCATTTCCGTGGCGCGGGCGACGTTGCCGTAATGCTGCCAGCGCACGTCGGCCAGCACTTCGCCGCTGTACTGGTCGACATGCAGGGTGGCGTCGTTGCGCGGATCGTCGGCGAACACGGCGATGGTGAACACGCCGCTGGCGGTGGTCGGAAAGGTGATGCTGTAACCCGGTTTGACCTTGTGTTGAACGGCGATGTCCTGCACGTCTTGCAGGCTAATGGTCGGCGCGGCCGGGGCGCTGCTGCCGCCGTTGTGAGCCATGTGTTCGGCGTGGTCACCGGACATTGGCATCGGGGTGTTTTCCATAGCCCAGGGCACGGTCTGATGGGTAGCGGTGTTGAGGCTGCGGGCTTGCTGATCGGATGTGGGCACGTTGTCCCACATGGCCGCTGGGAAGCGGTTCCAGACTTCAGCGTATTGCTTACCCCAGAAACCGGTCCAGGTCATGCCGCTGAGCAGCATCACCAGCAGAAACGCCGCGCCCCAGAACCCGGTCACCGCGTGCAGATCACGCCAGAGCACACGTCCGCGACTGCTGAATCGTGGCCACACGATCCCCGCGCCGGTTCGCCCGCGTGGCCACCAGAGAAATACTCCGGAAACCACCAGCACGATGCCCCAGCCGGCAGCCAGTTCCACCAATCGATCACCGACGGTGCCGATCATCAACTCGCCGTGAATCGCCCGGGCGATGGCTTGCAGGTTGTTCTTCGCGTCCTGCTCGCCGAGGATGTCGGCGTGATACGGGTCGATGAAGACGTTGAGCTCGCTGCCGGCATTTTTAACGACAAACTGCGCACTGCGCTCGGCATTGACCGGTGGCAGGTACTGCTTGATCTGGCCCTGTGGATAAGCCTCTTTGACACGCCGCAGCAACTCGTCGGCACTGACGGGGTGATGGCCGGCCGGCACATTGAGCAGGCTGCCGTACATCAGCGGATCGAGTTGCGGTTTGAACAGGTAAACGATGCCGGTCAAGGCCAGCATCACCATGAACGGCGCAACGAACAGCCCGGCATAAAAATGCCAGCGCCAGGCCAGGTTGTAGAAATTCGGTTTGGGTTGTTTCATCAGGTGCTCCGCTTGGCGTGGATCTTTGTTGTTTGTTTGCGGTCGCTGCGCAACCGATCGCGAGCAGGCTCGCTCCCACAGGTTCAGCACCGATCCTGTGGGAGCGAGCCTGCTCGCGATGTCTTTAGAAGCTCATATCGACCTTGGTCCAGAACGTGCGCCCTGGTTCGTTGATCGCTTGCGGGTCATTGGCCGGGTAGCCGAACCCGGCGTTGCCGGCCAGGTTCAAGTGCTCGGCGTAAGCCTTGCCAAACAGGTTGTCGACGCCCGTGCTGACCTTCCAGTGCTTGTCGATGCGGTAGGCGCCGTTCAGTGAGAACACACCAAAACCAGGGCTCGTGCCGTAGTCCTTGCCGACCACGTTGCCCTTGTTCTGCTCGATGCGGTTCTGCGCCGCGACCACTCGCCACAAGGCGCCTGCGCTCCAGTTGTCTTCGCTGTAGGTCAGGCCGAAACGTGCCTCCAGCGGTGGCATTTGCGGCAGTGCCGTGTCGTGGGTGGTGTCTTTGCCCCAGGCGTAGGCCAGGGTCGCATCGGCTTTCCAGTTGGAGGTGAGGTTGTAGGCTGCGCCGAGTTCGCCACCCATGATTCGCGCATTGATGTTCTCGGCCCGTGAGGTCATGCCCATCATGCCGGGGGTGTAATCGAACAGGATGTAGTCGTGCACTTCGCCGACATAACCCGAGACCCAGGCTTCGAGGTCCTGGGTTTTGTATTGCAGGCCGACATCGAGCTGAGTGGTTTTCTCAGGCTTGATCGAATCGAAGGCGTTGAGCGAACCGGCAGGGCCGGATTTCGGCGAGAACAGCTCCCAGTAATCCGGGAAGCGTTCAGCGTGGCCGAGACCTGCGTAGAGCGTGGTCGGGCTGTCCGCCAGGTCATGCTCGTAGCGCACGAAACCGCTTGGCAAGGTATCGGCACGGGTCTCGTCGGCAGTCGGGTTCTTCCCGGAGCCGATAGTCTGGCGAAAATCCCTGGCCGAGGCGCGGTCCAGTCGCGCTCCGCTGATCAGGCGATCACGGTCGGCGGCGTACCAGGTCAGCTCACCGAAAACTCCGTAATTGTGGAAGTCCGCATCCTTTTCGCGTGGCACGTCCTTGTAAGTATCGATGCCCATGGCGGCACGCTTACGGTGTTCGTTGGTTTGCGCATCGATGCCGCTGATCAACTGCACATCGGCCCAGCGCCAGGTGGCCTTGATCCGCGCACCGAGGGTGCGGCGGTCGACGTTGGAGGCCATCGGGCCGGACATCATCCCGGTGCCGGACGGCGTGCGCAGGGTGAAGTTGTCCATCACGTGGTCGGCGTAGTTGTAGTAGACCTGCGCTTCGAGCTTATCCAGCACCTCGCCGAGGTTCGACTTCTCGAAACGCAGGCCCAGGCTTTCGCGCTTGAACTGCGAACCGTCCATGCCGCGACCGGCAGAACGTGCCTCGCCGTCGCCCTTGCCGGCAGTCAGTTCCAGCAGTGTATCGGCGTCGGGCGTCCAGCCCAGGGCGACATCGCCGTTCCATTTGTCGTAGCGCGACGGCACGGTGTCGTTGTTGCCGTCACGGTAATCGTCGGCGTGAGCGGTGTTACCAATCACCCGTATGTAGCCCTGTGGGCCACCGGCAGCGGCGTCGACGAGTTTGTCGAAACGCCCGTTGGAGCCGGCCAGCAGGCTGGCGTTCACCCGAGTGCCCAGCTCGCCGAAGCTTTCCGGCTCGCGGTCGAACAGGATGGTGCCGGCAGAAGCTCCAGGTCCCCAGAGTACGGTTTGCGGGCCTTTGATGACGGTCAGCTTGTCGTAGGTTTCCGGTGAGATGTAGGAGGTCGGGGCGTCCATGCGGCCAGGGCAGGCACCGAGGATCATGCCGCCGTTGGTGAGGATGTTCAGCCTTGAGCCAAACATGCCGCGCAGCACGGGATCGCCGTTGGTGCCGCCATTGCGAACCAGCGCGAAGCCGGGAATGGTCTTCAGATAGTCGCCACCGTCGCTGGCCGGCACCGGTTGGCGCGGATCTTTGGGGTTGGTGACGATGGTCAGCGGTGAGCTTGGGGCTATGGCAGTGATGACCGTCGGGCTCAGCTCTTCGGTGTGCTGGCTGTGGTCTATCGGTTGTTCGGCCGCGCTGGCCAACGGGGAAAGCAGGGCACCGCACAGAACGGCAGTGGCCTGTTTGAAATGGGCGCGCGGCGCGTTCGGGGCGAAAAATGCCTGAGCAGCGCTCAAGCGTGTGTCAGCAGAAAACCTGGACATAAAAGTTCCATCAAACAATCGTCAACAACACGGCCAGCAGCCTGCGGCTGTCGTTCTCTACAGTCGGCCGTATGAGTAGTGGTGTGGGTGTTTACGAGAGGATGGGCGGGGCACGGGTACGGGCGCCGGGGAAGACCGTTTGCCGGGCATGGCCCAGGCGGGGGGAGGGACTGATGAAGTTGTTGGCGGAAGGTGTGTCGAAGACAGCGAACGACAGGCTGCCGGGCAGCGCGGGGCAGTTGAAGAGCAGGCTGCAATAGCCGCATTTCTCCCAGAGCGCGTGGTGATCGGGTTTTGGTGCGCAGTGTTCGGCAGCCGCTTGCGCGCCATGCTCGGCATGAGCGTTCGCCGACATGTCCATGTCCATCGACATGCTCATGTTTACAGGCATCGGCATGCGTTGATCCATCGGCATCGACTGAGAGATCAGTGGGCCGATAAAGATCATCAACATGGCGAACAGGCTGATCCAGCTACCGCGCGCAACCTTCAACGAGGTATTACGCAGCACTGGTCGCCTGACGCTGAGCGAGCGCCGTGTATTCACAGGTTTTTCAGGCTGTGATTACTGGGCGTGCATGTGCGCTTCGGTGCCAGCGGGCGGTTGTTTCTGTACCGCGACCTCAACGGTCACGTCGCCGGATTTTTCGAAATGCAGGGTCAGCGGGAAGCGCTTGCCGTCGTGGAGCAGGCTGCGGTCTTTGAGCTCCAGCAGCATCACGTGATAAGCCATCGGCGCGAACGAGATGTCGCCGCCCGCCGGAATCTCGACGCTTGGCACTTGCTGCATCTTCATCAGATCATTTTGCTTCACATGCTCGTGCAACTCGGCAATGCCTGCAATCGGTGAGGCGACACTGAGCAAGCGGTCAGCGGTTTTACCGTTGTTGTGAATCACGAAATAGGCTGCAACCGTTGGCGCGTTGGGCGGTAGCTCTTGCGACCAAGGGTGGGCGATTTCCAGTTCGCCGGCTTTGTATTCGTGGGCATTGGCAAAGCACGCGGGCAGCAACAAGGCGGCCAGAACGATGAGTTTCTTCAACATGGCAGTTCTCCAGAACGATTAAACACGCAGATCAATTGCGACGGTAATCAGACTAGAGGAGACGCTCGGGGATTGAGGCTGGGCCATTGCTGGCGTGGTGTGGGCAGGTCAAGGGTCGGCGCAGGTCGGTTTCGATTGGCCTCGAAACGCGCAAAATACAGCTGCGGAACATGGCCTGGCAACGCCACCAGAGGCGCCGAGCCTGAGCAGCACCAGCAATGCTGCATGTTCGAGTGATCGTCGCTCGAAGGGGCTTTTTGCTCAAGCTTGCCCAGAGAAATCGCCACCAGCTTCGTCCCGCTGGACGAGCAGAAACTGCCCCACAACAATTGCTCGGCCGGCGACTGACTGGCTGCCTTGGCCATCGCGCCGGACATCGGCATGGCAAGCATGTTGAACAGCACTGCGAAGCAGGCGATCCAGGCAAATGCTAGCCGTTGTCGGGACATGGGTCATATCCGGTTGGGTGGGTGATCAAGCCGGGTATTTAGCCTGATCGGGGGCGATAAGTAAAAAACCGCCGTGCGGTGTGGTGTCGCAGCGGCCTTCGATTCATTCCTGTCAGTGAGCAGGTACGGCATGCACTTGTATATCTACGCCGAGTGTCGTTCGAATGACTGCAAATATCGCCGCCAGGTTATCCATGCTTGGGTTGCCCTTGGCAGACAACATTCTATGTAAGCTCTTGCTGGGTTTTGACGTTTCCTTTGCCAACTCTTCGAAACCTACGGTGGCATTGACCAGGTCGCGAAGAATGATCCGGGCGATTTCCGGTTCTCCATTGAGGAACAGAGTAGCAGCCTCATCCAATAACGCCTGGGCGAACTCAGGGTCACGCTGGGCGCGTTCGGCAATCGTATGTTTGTAACTTCGGGTGAGAGCCATTGCGTTACCTCATGTTCCTTTCAGCTTTTTTCCGGGTCCGAAATTCGGCAACGAGTGTTTTTGCCTGTTTGATATCCTTTTTCTGGGTGGACTTATCGCCTCCTCCAAACAGGATGATGAGACGCTTACCCTCTTGCACCAAATAGATTCTGTATCCCGGACCCCAATTGATGCGGTATTCGCCGAGACCGTCGAACCATTTGATGTTGGATGTATTGCCGATTTCCAGTCGCACCAGAGCGTTGGACACCTTGCGTGCCGCCTGCGCGTCCAAGGTGGAGAACCAGCGCCCGAACGGGCTTGTATCGTTGTCCTGAAGGTATTCTTCGAGTGTGATCACAGGCGGCCCTGAAGGTAACAAATAGGTTACTGTTCATGCAAGCAAGTGATCCTGCCTCATCGACTGAAGGCTGCCAACGCCTCAAGTGTTTCCTCGAGCGTCAAGAACTCCCGCTCAACCCCCGGCAACACCGGCCGCTTGAGGATCAACACCGGCACCCCGCGTTCGCGGGCCACTTCAAGCTTGGGTTCGGTGGCGCTGCTGCCGCTGTTTTTGCTGATCAACACATCGATCTGCCGACGTTCGAACAGCGCACGTTCGTCTTCGATGAAAAACGGTCCGCGTGCACCGATCACTTCACAACGCTCGTTGCCGGGATAAACCTCCAGCGCGCGCAAGGTCCAGAACTGCTCGGGCGGGATTTCATCCAGGTGCTGCAACGGCTCGCGGCCCAAGGTAAACAGTGGACGCTTGAACGGTTTCAGCATTTTGATCAGTTCGGCCCAGTCGCTGACTTCGCGCCAGTCATCTCCAGCCTGCGCTTGCCACGCCGGGCGACGCAGCGCCCAGCACGGGATGCCGCTTTGTCGCGCGGCGATGGCGGCGTTCTGGCTGATTTGCGCGGCGTAGGGGTGGGTGGCGTCGAGCAACAGCTCAATGCCTTGATCCTTGATGAACTGCGTCAGGCCTTCAGCGCCGCCATAGCCACCGACGCGCACCTGGCAGTTCAGATCGGTCGGCACCCGACCCACGCCCGCCAGGCTATAGAAATGTTGCGGACCGAGGGTTCGAGCAATCGCCAGGGCTTCGGTGACGCCGCCGAGCAGCAGCAGACGTTTCATTGAAATCCCCCGGCGTGGCCGACGATGCCGCCCTGGCGATCGATGGCAAATACCTCGACCTGAACCTGCTTGGGCACCACGCTACGGGCGAAATCCAGCGCGTGCCGGCACACCGCATCACCGAGGGCGATACCGGCGGCGCTGGCCATCGCCAGGGCTTGCTGGCTGGTATTGGCCTCGCGAATGCCTTGCTGCAATGTCGGGGCTGCGCCAACGTCCGCCGCCCATTCGGCCAGTTGCGGCAGGTCGATGCTGGAGTGGCGACTGTGCAGGTCCATATGTCCGGCGGCGAGTTTGCTGATCTTGCCGAAGCCGCCGCAAATGCTCAGTTTATCCACAGGCACTTTGCGTAGATGTTTGAGCACCGCACCGACGAAGTCGCCCATTTCGATCAGGGCGATTTCCGGCAGGTCGTAGACCCGGCGCATGGTGTCTTCGCTGGCGTTGCCGGTACAGGCGGCGATGTGCAGGTAACCGTTGGTTTTGGCGACGTCGATGCCCTGGTGGATTGAGGCGATATACGCCGCGCAGGAAAATGGCCGGACGATGCCGCTGGTGCCGAGGATCGACAGCCCGCCAAGAATGCCCAATCGCGGGTTCATGGTTTTCAGCGCCAGGGCCTCGCCGTCCTCGACGTTGACCGTTACTTCAAAACCGCCGTCGTAGCTGAACTCTTGCGCGAGCAGTAGCAGGTGGTCGGTGATCATCTTGCGCGGCACCGGATTGATCGCCGGTTCGCCGACACTCAATACCAGCCCTGGGCGCGTGACAGTGCCAACCCCTTTGCCGGCACTGAAGCGAATGCCGGGTTCGCTGGTCAAACGCACCTGACTGTAGAGCAATGCACCGTGGGTCACGTCCGGGTCGTCGCCGGCATCCTTGAGGGTGCCGGCTTCGGCACCATCACCCGTGAGGCGACAAAACTCCAGGCGCATCTGCACCTGTTTGCCTTTGGGCAGGATGATTTCTACCGCATCGCTAGTCACCGCACCGAGCAGCAGGCGTGCGGCGGCGAGGCTGGTCGCGGTGGCGCAGCTGCCGGTGGTCAGGCCACTGCGCAGGGGCGCGGGTTGTTCGGCGGTTTCGTCACGCATCAAAGGGTTTAACCACGTCCAGCAAGGTAATCGGCAACGCCTGACGCCAGGTGTCGAACTCTCCCAGCGGCTGCGCCTGGGCGATATGAATCCGCGTCAGCTCGCCACCGTGTTGTTCGCGCCAGGCCATCAAGGTCATTTCGCTTTGCAGGGTGACTGCGTTGGCGATCAACCGGCCACCGGGTTTGAGCTGCGCCCAACAGGTATCGAGCACACCGTCACGGGTCACGCCGCCACCGATGAAGATCGCATCGGGCCGCTCAAGGCCGGCCAGCGCTTGCGGTGCACTGCCACGAATCAGTTGCAGGCCGGGCACGCCGAGGGCGTCGCGATTGTGTTCGATCAACTGCTGGCGGCCAGCATCGGCCTCGATCGCCTGCGTGCGGCAACTCGGATGAGCACGCATCCACTCGATACCAATCGAGCCGCTGCCGGCGCCGACGTCCCACAACAGTTCACCAGGCACCGGCGCCAGGCGGGCAAGAGTGATGGCGCGCACGTCGCGCTTGGTTAGTTGACCGTCGTGCTTGAAGGCTGCGTCTGGCAGGCCGGCCAGTCGCGACAGGCGCGGCGTGTCGGGTTCGGCAATGCATTCAATGGCGATCAGGTTCAAGTCGGCGATAGCCGGGTCGGTCCAGTCGCTGGCGATGCCATCGACACGTCGTTCGCTCTCGCTGCCCAGGTGTTCCAGCACGCTCATCCGGCTCGGCCCGAAACCGCGCTCGCGCAACAGCGCGGCAATTGCGGCAGGGCTGTGTCCGTCGTTGCTGAGTACCAGCAGACGAACACCGCTGAACAACTGAGCGTTCAGCGCTGCAATTGGCCGGGCAACCACCGACAGCGTAACGACTTCTTGCAGCGGCCAGCCCATTCGCGCGGCCGCCAATGAACAAGAAGAGGGGGCCGGGATAATCAGCATCTCGTTGCTCGGCACTTGCCGTGTCAGGCTGGCGCCCACACCGAACAGCATCGGATCGCCGCTGGCCAGTACACAGATCGGCTCACCGCGTTGCGCCAGTACCGGCTCAAGGGAAAATGGACTCGGCCAGAGCTGCCGTTCGCCACGGATGCACACGGGCAGCAGGTCCAGTTGCCGTTGGCCACCGACAATCCGCGAAGCACCCAGCAGCGCGCGTCGAGCGTTCTTGCCCAGGCCTTTGAAGCCGTCTTCACCGATGCCTACCACTGTCAGCCAGGGGGTCATGCCGTTCCTCTGCTCAAAAAAGCGGTCAATAAGGGCGAGATGATAACGCAGTGAGGTGAGGCGGGTCAGTTCGTCCTGTACATCCAGTGATGTCTATGGGCGTACCGATAATAGAAGTAGTGCGTTGTTTGGAGGATGTCGCGTTGATATATATTGTTGAAATTGCAGGGTGGCGTGGAGGGTGGAGGTCGTTTAGTTTTGAAAGTTCAAATAAGGTCTGTGTTTGTAATTCAGATGGTCGAATAGATATTTAATAACTCAAGGATGAATTTAAATGAATGAGTTGGACAATAAAGAACCCGGTGCGGCGATTGTTGGCAACGGTCTGATTACCTGCGTGGCAGGGTTGTCCCGGGAGGAAAAGCGCGATGTCAGATATAGCGTACGACTGGCACGCTGGGCTGCTGACGATAAGTACGACAGCGTCACCCAGCTTGACGCCTGGTTTTTACACTTTGCCGCCACCCTGAAGTTTCTGGGATGGGTCCCCGCCGGCGACGCCATTACCGAAATACATCACCCGAATTTTTACGGCAGTGTTGCTCAAGTCTATTTGACTTCCCTTATCATGGAGGGCAACGCGGCGCAGGCCAATGTTACAGGTGCAGCCTTCGATGCATTGAGTGCAGACAAATCGGCCAGCAAGGTGTTTTACTCGGCCAGTTCCGAGGCGGGTGACTTTCAAATACTCCCGGTAGAGCGCGATAGCCAGCAACGTTTGAAAATGACCGTCAACAATTTCAGCTTGCGTTCGCGTTCAGTGCCTGAGGAATTTCTTTTCTTTAAATGGTCGGAGCAGACGACGAAGTTGTTGCAGCATTATGGCCGCTTTCTTCTTGATCGTTCGGTGTTCGAACAACACAGGGCGTTCCTGGAAAGACGGATCAAGGAAATAGCCATCTCGGAATTCGAACTCAAACTCCAGTAGATCAATCGTCATAGGCGTCAGGGGGGCGTTCATTCGTCGACTCCGTGGGCAGGCATTTTCATGCCTTCGAACAAAGCAGGCATAATACCGCGCCTCTACCTAGCCGCCGGTCGCCCAGTGACACAATCCCCGACTCCCATTGCCATACGCCCCTCGGCCTGCCCGGGGTTGCTGCGTATTGTCCAGGCATCGGACGGCGGGATCTGCCGGATCAAGTTGAATGGCGGGTCGATCAGCACTGCCCAGGCGGTGGCCGTGGCCGAGGCCGCCGAGCGTTATGCCGGCGGAGTGATCGAAGCGACCAACCGCGCCAATCTGCAGATTCGCGGGATCGGCAGCGAACACCGGCTATTGATCGACAGCCTGCTGGCGGCCGGGTTGGGACCAAAGACTGCGGCCGGTGATGATGTACGCAACCTGATGCTCAGCCCTGGTGCCGGCATCGATCGGCATATGCTGTTCGACACTCGCCCGCTGGCCGAGCAGATACTCGCCACCTTGCAAAACCATGAGCGTTTTCACCAGCTGTCGGCCAAGTTTGCCGTGCAGCTGGACGGCGGCGAGGCGCTGGCGATGCTCGAACATCCTCACGACCTTTGGTTGAGCGCCGTTGAATGCAACGGTGAGCCAGTGCTGGCCTTCGGACTGGCGGGTTGCCCCACGGACACGCCGACAGGGGCGGTGTTGCGTAATGACGGTCATGCCTTGGTTGTGGCGGTGCTGGAGCTGTTTCTCGATCTGGCACGGCCGGATCAGACCCGCATGCGGCATGTGCTGGCCGAGCGTTCGCTGGAGTCGGTGGTGCAGACCTTGGCCGAGCGCGTGCCGTTGGCCCCGATCAGTGGCTGGCAACGTCCCGGGTCGCGGCCAGGGTTGCACATAGGCACTTATCCACAGCGCCAGGAAGGCCGGGTCTATGTCGGCGCCGTCCCGCCCCTGGGGCGACTGGATTCTTCGATGCTTAAAGGCGCGGCGCGTCTGGCCGAGGCGTTCGGTGACGGCAGCCTGCGTCTGACGCCTTGGCAAAGCCTGTTGCTGCCGAACATTCGCCATCAGGATGCCCCGGCGCTCAGTGAGCGATTGCAGGCCCTGGGTTTTCTGCTGGGTGCCGATCAAACATTGGCCCATCTGGTGGCCTGCACCGGTTCCGCCGGGTGCGGCAAAGGTCTGGCAGATACAAAGAGTGATGCCTTGCAACTGTCCACACAGCTGCAAGGTCATGGCGACCGGGTTCAAGTTCACCTGTCCGGCTGCTCGCGATCCTGCGCTGCCGCGCACGTCGCACCGGTCACTTTGCTGGCGGTCAGCCCCGGTCATTACGACCTCTATTTTCGCGATGCGGGGCAGCCGGGTTTCGGCGCCCTGCAAGCACGCAACCTCACTATTGAAGCGGCCGGCGCATTGCTCGATGCCCGCCCACGGAGCCCCCTTGATGCTTGATTACATCCGCGACGGTCAGGAGATCTATCGCAACTCCTTCGCGATCATTCGTGCCGAGGCCAACCTCGACCGGATCCCGGCTGATCTGGAAAAACTCGCAGTGCGGGTGATCCACGCCTGCGGCATGGTCGATGCCATCGATGGCCTGCAATTTTCCGAAGGCGCGGGCAAGGCCGGGCGCGATGCGCTGGCTGCCGGTGCAGCGATTCTGTGTGATGCGCGAATGGTCTCCGAAGGCGTGACCCGCGCGCGCTTGCCGGCGAACAATCCGGTGATTTGCACCTTGCGCGACGAGAGCGTTCCGGACCTGGCCCGTGAACTGGGCAACACCCGTTCGGCCGCTGCGCTGGAGCTTTGGCGTCCACACCTGGAAGGCAGCGTGGTGGTGATCGGCAACGCCCCGACCGCACTGTTCTACTTGCTGGAAATGCTCGATGCCGGTGCGCCAAAACCGGCGCTGATTCTCGGCTTTCCGGTGGGCTTCGTCGGTGCCGCCGAATCCAAGGCGATGCTTGCGGCGGACAGCCGTGGCGTGCCGTTTGTGATCATGCAAGGTCGGCTGGGCGGCAGCGCCATGGCTGCCGCAGCGGTCAATGCCCTCGCCACGGAGATTGAATGATGCAGCAGCCTGGACGTTTGATCGGCCTCGGCGTTGGTCCTGGTGATCCTGAACTGATCACCGTCAAAGCCTTGCGCCTGTTGCGTGAGTCTCCGGTGGTGGCGTACTTCGTCGCCAAGGGTAAAAAGGGCAACGCGTTCGGCATCATCGAAGCGCATTTGCAGGACGCGCAGACTCTGCTGCCGCTGGTTTACCCGGTGACCACCGAGGCCTTGGCGCCGCCGCTGTCCTACGAGCAAGTGATCAGCGACTTCTATGATGCTGCTGGCGAGCAGCTCGCCGCGCATCTGGATGCCGGCCGCGATGTGGCGGTGATCTGCGAAGGTGATCCGTTCTTCTACGGTTCCTACATGTATTTACATGATCGCCTCGCTGAGCGCTACGAGGCTGAAGTGGTGCCGGGCGTCTGCTCGATGCTCGGCGGCGCCTCGGTGCTCGGTGCGCCACTGGTGTATCGCAATCAAAGCCTGTCGGTGCTGTCCGGCGTGTTGCCCCACGAAGAACTCAAACGTCGTTTGGCCGATGCCGACGCGGCGGTGGTGATGAAGCTGGGGCGTAACTTTCCCAAGGTCCGTCAGGTGCTGGAAGAACTCGGTCTGGCCGAGCGCGCGCTGTACGTTGAGCGCGCAACCATGGCCAATCAGAAAATCGTGCCGCTGGATCAGGTCGAGCCGATGTCCTCGCCGTACTTTTCGTTGATCATCGTTCCCGGCGAAAGGTGGCAAGGCTGATGACCCGTCCAGTTCCGGCGATTGTCATTCTTGGCAATGGCGGCCTCGCCACCGCGCGCAAGATCCAACAGCTGTACCCGGGCGCCTTGATCCACGGTCTGGCCGAGCGGGTCGACGGGGCGGATCACGTTTATCACGAGTTCGGCACGACCCTGCGTCAGCTCTATCAACACGACACGCCGATCATTGCCTTGTGCGCCGCTGGCATTGTCATTCGTACCCTGGCGCCATTGCTCCTGGAAAAAGGCGCAGAACCGCCGGTGCTGGCCGTCGCTGAAGATGGCAGCGCGGTCGTGCCGTTGCTCGGTGGTCTGGGCGGAGTGAATGTGCTGGCCCGCGAGATTGCGGATGGGCTGGGTGCGGCGGCTGCCATTACCACCAGCGGTGAGTTGCGCTTTGGCACATGCTTGCTCAGCCCGCCGAGTGGCTATGCGCTGGGTGATCTGGAACTGGGCAAGCGCTTTGTTTCGGACTTGCTGGCTGGTGAGAGCGTGCGTATCGAAGGCGCCGCCCCATGGTTGGATCAAGCGCAGTTGCCGCAGGATCCACAGGCGCATTTGGCTATTCATGTCGGCAATTCCGAACGTGAGCCGGCGGCCAATGAATTGCTGATTTATCCGCAAAACGTTCTGGTCGCGGTGAGCGCCGACGTTGCAGAGTTGCCAAACGCGATACGCGATGCCTTGCACCAGGCAAAAATCGCCGTGCAATCGCTGGCATGCCTGTTGGCCAGTGATCAGCAAATGGCCAGTCCAGCACTGCGCGAAGCGGCGCTGGAATTGGGTGTGCCGCTGCGTTTTGCGACGGCTGGCTCCGTGGCTGAACTGGCGGAAAACGCTGTTGGGCAATCCGTGTCTATCCATGCAAACAACGGGATTGCCATCGTCGTTGCCAACCGGCCGCTGGACCCATTACTGATCGGTCGCCCTCGTGGGCGCTTGGCAGTGATCGGTCTGGGCCCCGGTGCTGCGGAACTGATGGTACCGGCGGTCAAGGCGGAACTGGCTCGTGCCAACGACGTACTCGGCTATGAAACCTACGTGCGCATGGCCGGCCCATTCCGCGCTGATCAGGTGCTGCACTGCACCGATAACCGCGAAGAAATGCAGCGCGCGCGTCACGCGTTCGAACTGGCGGCCCAAGGGCGTTCGGTGGTGGTGGTGTCATCCGGAGACCCAGGCGTGTTCGCCATGGCGGCGGCGGTGCTCGAAGCGCTGCACGAATCCAGCGATGCGAACTGGCACAACGTTGATCTGGAAATCCTTCCCGGCGTTTCCGCATCTCTGGCCACTGCCGCTCAGGCCGGTGCGCCGCTGGGGCACGACTTCTGTGTGATGTCTCTGTCGGACAACCTCAAGCCTTGGGCAATTATCGAGAAGCGTCTGGATCTGGCGGCAGAGGCCGATCTCGCTCTGGCCTTTTACAACCCGATCTCGCGATCACGGCCATGGCAATTGGGTCGTGCGCTGGAAATCGTTGCTCAGCACCGCACGCCGGAAACGCCTGTGGTGCTGGGGCGGGATATTGGGCGTCCGGGACAGACGCTGCGGGTCACGACCCTCGGCGCATTAACGCCTGATCAGGTGGACATGCGCACCATGGTGCTGATTGGCTCGTCCACCACCTGCGTATTCCCGCGCGCTGAAGGTGGGGACTGGGTGTATACGCCGCGCTGGTACGGCGAAAAACCGGCCAGTTGAGCAACGGAGGTCGGATCTGCTGGCCGCCATTCTTCCCCTGACCGCACTTGCTTGGCAGTCAGGGTGTTGAGTTGTCTGGCAATCGTGCGCTCTTAGCTCCCTTGAGTGCGTAAGATTTTTCACTGGAAAGTACCGGAAACGAGATCAAACGGTAGTTGTAAATCGACGCAACACTCTTCGAATAGCTGCGCCATCATGTAGTCCCGTTGGCTCGGTTGTTTTCACAATTAGAAAAAGTGATCTAGGGAGCTTGTGTTTGTTGGAGAAGTGCAAGTAATAAGTATGTGTTGGGGGTTGCTGTAAAAGGTTGCATTGGTTTGTTTGAATTAAGTGTAATTAATTAATGGGTCGAGTGCGTGCTTGAAAGTGCAGTTCTCATCCTTTAAGGTTTTTCAAGCCCTGTGAGGGCCTGCCACTAACTTAAAAGGATTTGAATAATGATTGAGCAAGTACTTCCAAAAATTACCACCGCCGAGCGTATTGCTTTTATTGAAGCATTGAATCGGGATGTTCCCGTTGTTCATCCAACAGCGCGTGCGGCATTGGTCTCTTTCGCCAGCACACCCGTGGATACCGACGAACTGAATGCTGCCATTATGGGGTCGGGTATTGCTGGCTTTCTCGACGGGATGTCCAAGCGCAACAAGCGCATTGTGAAAAATACTTTCATGTACGCCGATATCAAGGCGTTACTGAAGTATCCGGGGGAAAGTCAAAAAGAGGAGCGTTACAAACTCTTTATGCAAACCATGCGTCATATCGGCTGGATGGTCAGTAAAGATGCGTATACCCGCCATGTGTCGAGCGAGATGCGACTGACGATGGCAAACATTGCTGCGCAAATCATTGGTACGGTTGTTTCCGGAACGATCGGTGGTACTCCGATTGGCGCTGCCCTGACCGCAATGACCGGTTCCACCCTTGAGGCTCTGAAAAAAGAGCCGGAAGCCTTGAAGCTGTTCGAGAAAAACGCAAAAAAACCCGAGGGTGGTTCCTTTGCGCTGGCGTCCTGCACTCAGGATGCAGATGGCGAAATTCTGATGGCCATCGGTGCTATCCAGTACCACGCCATTCAACAAGCCACCAGTGTGCTGTTTGGTGAGTGGTTCACCACTGATGTCAGCATCTACAAAGGCATGTCGATCATGATGATGGACGAAGAGGACTACGTAATGACCGAAGCGCTGGTCGTCAAGGAACTTGCCAACCTGCGCGAAATGGCGCTTACCCTGGAATTCGGCGTCAAGTAATTGCTGGAAGGCTGAAGACCTGGGTCTTCAGCCTTTTCTGTTGTCTGGATGCAGGGAGTACACGTGGAAAATCATCATTTGATTACCTGTGTTTGCGCGGGAAATGTGCTGTTGTTTTCAGGCGCAATGTCAGCAGTTGAACGTCAGGATGTCCTGGATTCATCGCTTTACACCCAAGTTGTAACATCGCGAAAATTTCCTGCCATGAGCGATTTTGATCAGTGGCAGGGTGCCTGGCGTATCGCTGTACGGTTGTCCGGCTGGATGGTTTCGAAGGACAGCGACGAAGCTTTTTCAGCGTTCGAGCAGGAACGGTTCTCGGTCAAGGAATTGATTGAGACGGGTCTGGCAAAACACCTGGGGCCTCTGCCAGAGCATGACATCACGGCAAGCCTGGACGCGGTTTCATTGTCGCCACAGGCAATGGATCTGTGGCGCGTGCACACGCTGGGTCATGGCGTCATCACGCCGGAGGGAGAAGAACTCCACGACGCTGATAGTCGCAGCCCAACAGATCAGACGACCTGGGTTCGGGTTCAGGTGGGTGTAGTGAATCCCGGCGCATTATTGACACAAGTCACCGTGTGTTTTGAAACCCACGAAACGGTGGATGCTGACTTCCTGCGACAAGCGTTCAGCGTTCATGAGGTTGTCGGGAAAGTAAGAGTCAATTGCAGCGTCGCGTTGCTGGAAGAGGCGGATCATGAGCCACTTCGTGAGCTTTTCATCTCCCGGTTGGGAGGACTGAGAGAGGAAAAGATCTTGATGTTGAGCTGAATTCAATTCGGACTGCGGTGCCATCGCTGGATGGTTTTGGCACCGTCACCAGGCTTTACGGCACCAAATACCCTTTCACCCCGGTAAAGATAATCTGCGCCGCCAACGCACACACGAACAACCCCATCAACCGGCTGACAATCTGCAAACCCTGGTCGCCGAGGATCCGTTCGATGCGGTTGGACAGGTACAGCACCACGCCGACGGTCAGGCTGGCCATGGCAATACTGAGGATGGCGGTGAGTTTGTCGTCCCAGTGCGGCTGGCTGACGCCCATCACCAGCAAGGCCCCGATGGTGCCGGGGCCGACCGTGAGCGGAATGGTCAGCGGGACGATGGTCACGTCCTGCTGCACGTTGTCGGTCTGGATCGCCGACTTGCCCTGCGCCATGCCCAATGCCGAGATGAACAGCACGCTGCCGGCGCCAATGCGGAAGGCGTCTACGGTAATGCCGAACACGCTGAAAATCACTCGCCCGAACAAATACAAGAGGACGCTGGAGACCAGGGTCGCGAGGGCGACATTCCAGGCCAGTCGTCGCCGTTCCTTGTTGGAGTAGCCACGGGTCAGGCTGATGAAGCAGGACAACACGAAGAATGGGCTGTAGAGCACCAGCATCTTCAGGTAAACACTGAACAACACGTGGAGCATGGTGCAAGCTCACTGGCGAGGGAAGTCGACGGGGAGTCTATCAGGGGTTGCGCGGTCTGTCGGCTCAGGAAGGTTGAGCCGTTGTCCGATTGAGTTGATCACGCTGGTCGACCCAATGCTCAATCAGTTCACGCAGTTGCGACAGTTCGACGGGCTTGGCCATGTGCCCATCCATGCCGGCCTGGCGCGCGCGCTCTTTGTGTTCGGCGAGGATGTGTGCGGTGAGTGCCACTACCGGTGTGCGAATTCGCTGATTGCCGACTTCCCAGGCACGCAATTGCTGGGTGGCGGAGAAACCATCGAGGATGGGCATTTCGCAGTCCATCAACACCAGGTCGTAGCGCTGGGCCTTCATCGCTTTCAAGGCTTCTTCGCCGTTGCTGGCGGTGTCGGGTTCCAGGTTGAGCTTGCCGAGCATGCCGCGAATCACTTTGGTCGAAATGCTGTTGTCTTCGGCCACCAGAATGCGGAAATCGCTCGGCACCTTGACCACCGCAGGTATGCCGGTTGGCAGCAGCTGCGAGACAGCCAGGCCTTTGTTGCGCTGGCTCAGTTCGTCCGCCAGCGTGGTCTTGAGGGTGTAGCCGGCCACGGGTTTGGCCAGGATGCGTTTGATCCCGGCATTGCGTGCGATGACCTTGCTCGGTGCGTTGCTGATGCCGGTGAGCATGATCAGCAGAATGTCGTGATTCAGGCTCGGGTCTTCCTTGATCTTCGCCGCCAGCTGCATGCCGGTCATGCCGGGCATGTTCTGGTCGAGCAGGACCACGTCGAAGTAATCACGCAGGTGCGCCTTGGTGCGCAGCAGGGCGAGGGCTTCCTTGCCGGAAGGTACGGCGCTGACGTTCAGACCCCAGGCGCTGCATTGCTGCACCAGGACTTTGCGGCAGGTGTCGTTGTCGTCGACCACCAACACGCGGGCACCTTGCAGCGGGCCATCGAGATCGCAGGTCGGGTGTTCGAGGCGCTCAGGGTCCAGCGGCAAGGTCAGCCACAGTGTGCTGCCCTGATTGCTGCCGCTCTTGATGCCGAACTCGCCGTGCATCAGCAGAATCAATTGGCGGGCGATCACCAGCCCCAGGTTGCCGCCCAGGCGTGTGGCGGAAAGGAAGTTCTTGCTGTGCAGTTCGGCGTGCAGCAGGGCTTCTCGTTCTTCGGCATCCATGGGTTGCCCGCTGTCTTGCACGGCAATGCGCAGACGCGGTTTGTGGCTGCGCTCGTCGAGTGCGACGACGATCAGGATCTCGCCTTCGTCGGTTTTCTTCAGGGCGTTTTCCAGCAGGCTCAGCAGCGTCTGGCGCAGACGTGTCGGGTCACCGCTGATGACCCGGGGCACTTGTGGCTGGATGAAGCTGATCAGCTCGACGTTCTGCTGTTCGGCCTTGGCGCGGAAGATGCTCAGGCAGTCTTCGATCAGTGCGTTGAGGTCGAACTGCACGTCATCGAGTTCGATTTGTCCGGACTCGAGCTTGGAGATGTCGAGGATTTCATTGATCAACGTCAGCAGTTCATTGCCGGCGCTGTGGATGGTTTGCACGTAGTCGCGCTGTTTGACCGACAGCGGGGTGCCCAGCAACAGTTCGGTCATGCCCAGCACGCCATTCATCGGAGTACGGATTTCGTGGCTGATTTTTGCCAGGAACTCGGCCTTGGCATTGATCTCGGCGTTGCTCGCCGCCAGGTCGCGGCTGACGCTGAAGCGGTCTTCGGTGATGCTGCGCTGGCGTTCGCTCAGGGCGACGCTCATCAGCACGCCGCTGATGCAGATGAAGGCCATCAAGGTCATGATCAGGCCTTGCGGCGCAACCAGGGTCAGCCCCAGCAGCGCTGGCAGGATGATCAGCGTGCCGACGTTGAACACCACCATCGCTGACACGAACAAGCGTGCCGGTCGGTAACCCTTTTGCCAGTGGTAGGCGCTGACGAAGAGCATGCTCAGGCCCGCCAGGGCCACCAGCGCATAGGTGATGATGTTCAGCGGCAAGGTGTCGACGAACAGCAACAGCAGGCTGCACAGGACAATGAACAGGATGTCCCCCAGCAGCAGCTTGTTCAGTGGATGCGGGCCAAGCGGGGCGAAGAAGCGGTAGGCGAACATCAGGCCGCAAGGGGCCGTCAGCAGCAGCGACAGGTAGGCGCCGGGTGTTTGCGCGGCATGCCAGTCAGGTAGCCATGGGCCTGCCAGGTTCAGCAGCAGCACCAGGCTCAGCAGCAACAAGCCCTCGCACGCGGCCAGCCAGAGACTGCTTCGCGAGCGGCTATAGCCGTAGCGCGTGAGGTTATACAGGATCAGCATCGCGATGCAGCCAAAAAACAGGCCGTAGATCAGCGTCTGGTTCTGGTTCGCCGCCACCGTCACCGCTGATTGCAGGGTGATATAGGGCCGCAACTCGTGTTCGGAAACCAGTCGCAGATAGACGTCGAGGGGTTTGTCGCTTTGTGGCAGCGGCAACATGAAGTCGCTGCTGGGGAGCGGTCGTTCGCTCTGGGGCTGCTCATTGCCGCTGGTCCGTTGCTCGATCAGCGTGTCGCCGTCCAGAACGTAGAGGTTCAGGTGCGACAAATCGGGGGCGAAGATGCGCAGCAGTTGTTCGTGTTTGCCGGGACTGAGTTTGAAACGCAGCCACAATGCGCCACTGGGTTCGGCGGCGGTGATCCGGTCGAGTTCAATCGGGCTGAATTGATTGGTGTAGCGAGCCGAGCGGATGTCGCTCAGTTCCAGGATGCCCTGTTCGTCGAGCAATACCGCCCAGCCACTGCCTTGCGCGGCCTGGGCCGGGAGCATGCAGAGCAGGGTCAGCAGAGTGACGGTGAAGCCTATGGCAATCCTGAGCCAGCGCACGGCGAAATCCCTTCGTAGGTTGATGCCAGATTATAACTATGCGCGGCGCCGGAATAGTACGGCAAGGGCCATAGGCCCCTGCCTAGCCGAATGGATAGCTTATTCCTGATTTTCGCCACGCTCACGGGCAATGGCGCGGTAGCCAATGTCCTTGCGGTAGAAGCAGCCTTCCCAGTTGATTTTGGCGGCCAGCTTGTAAGCCTGCTGCTGGGCGGCATCGACGCTCGCGCCCATGGCGGTGGCGCAGAGCACCCGACCACCGGCGGTCACAACCTTGCCGTCCTTGAGCGCGGTACCGGCGTGGAAGACTTTGCCCTCCAGCGCAGCGGCGGCATCCAGACCTTCGATGGCCGCGCCCTTGGCGTAATCACCCGGGTAGCCGCCAGCAGCCAGTACGATACCGACGCTTGGGCGCGGGTCCCACTGAGCTTCGACCTTGTCCAGCGCCTGTGCCAGCGCCGCTTCAACCAGCAATACCAGGCTCGACTGCAGGCGCAGCATCACCGGTTGGGTCTCGGGGTCGCCGAAACGGCAGTTGAATTCGATGACTTTCGGGTTGCCGGCTTTGTCGATCATCAGGCCTGCATAGAGGAAGCCGGTGTAGACGTTGCCTTCTTCGGCCATGCCACGCACGGTTGGCCAGATCACCAGATCCATGACGCGCTGGTGCACTTCGCTGGTGACCACCGGGGCAGGGGAGTAGGCACCCATGCCACCCGTGTTCGGGCCGGTGTCGGCGTCGCCAACGCGTTTGTGGTCCTGGCTGGTAGCCATCGGCAGCACGTTCTTGCCGTCGACCATGACGATGAAGCTGGCTTCTTCGCCATCGAGGAACTCTTCGATGACCACGCGCGAGCCGGCGTCGCCGAATGCATTGCCGGCGAGCATGTCGCGTACGGCGTCTTCGGCTTCGGTCAGGGTCATGGCGACGATCACGCCTTTACCGGCAGCCAGGCCGTCGGCCTTGATCACGATCGGCGCACCTTTTTCACGCAGATAAGCCAGGGCTGGCTCGATCTCGGTGAAGTTCTGGTAGTCGGCAGTCGGGATCTTGTGGCGAGCCAGGAAATCCTTGGTGAATGCCTTGGAGCCTTCCAGCTGAGCAGCGCCAGCGGTTGGGCCGAAGCAGTCCAGGCCGCGTTTGCGGAACAGATCGACCACGCCCGCCACCAGCGGAACTTCCGGACCGACGATGGTCAGGGAGACATTTTTCTCGGCAAAATCTGCCAGTTGCTCAAGGGCCAGCACGTCGATAGCGACGTTCTCGCACTTGGCTTCAATGGCAGTGCCGGCGTTGCCCGGAGCAACGAAGACTTTCTGTACGCGCGGATCCTGAGCGACTTTCCAGGCCAGGGCGTGTTCACGGCCACCGCTGCCAATGATCAAAACATTCATTTCAAAAACCTCGGATGACGCTAATTCTGTTTTAGAACCTAAAGCGTTTCACGCCGTAGGAGGTTGCAATGACGTCGGTAGATGCAAGGCGGAGCCCACCTCGATGAGCGGAGTTGCCTCTAGGCAATGAGCATCATCGAGGTGGGCTCCAACGCAGCAGATGCCGGCGTCAGTGCGACCGTTGTCGTATTAGTGACGGAAGTGGCGCATGCCGGTGAATACCATGGCAATGCCGGCTTCGTCGGCAGCAGCAATCACTTCGTTGTCACGCATCGAGCCACCCGGTTGAATCACCGCAGTGATGCCGACCTTGGCGGCGTTGTCGATGCCGTCACGGAACGGGAAGAACGCGTCCGAGGCCATGACCGCGCCCTGCACTTGCAGGCCAGCGTGTTCAGCTTTGATGGCGGCGATGCGCGCAGAGTTCACGCGGCTCATCTGGCCAGCGCCGACACCGATGGTCTGGCGGTTCTTGGCGTAGACGATAGCGTTGGATTTGACGTACTTGGCGACTTTCCAGGCGAAGATCAAATCGTTGATCTCTTGCTCGGTCGGTGCGCGCTTGGTCACCACTTTCAGGTCTTCGCTGCCGATCATGCCGATGTCGCGGCTCTGTACCAGCAAACCGCCATTGACGCGTTTGTAGTCCCAGGCAGCGGCACGATCCGCCGACCATTGGCCGCAGGCCAGCAGGCGAACGTTGGCCTTGGCGGCGACAATGGCGCGGGCTTCGTCGCTGACCGATGGGGCGATGATCACTTCGACGAACTGACGCTCGACGATGGCTTTGGCGGTTTCAGCGTCCAGTTCGCGGTTGAACGCGATGATGCCGCCGAAGGCCGACTCGGTGTCGGTGGCGTAAGCCAGTTCGTACGCCTGGCGGATGCCGCCTTCAGCGTCCGGGCTCACGGCAACGCCGCACGGGTTGGCGTGCTTGACGATCACGCAGGCTGGCTTGACGAAGCTCTTCACGCATTCCAGCGCGGCGTCGGTGTCGGCCACGTTGTTGTACGACAGTTCTTTGCCTTGCAGCTGGGTCGCGGTGGCGATGCCAACTTCGGCGGGTTTGGCTTCAACGTAGAACGCCGCGCTCTGGTGCGGGTTCTCGCCGTAGCGCATTTCCTGGGCCTTGATGAACTGGCTGTTGAAGGTGCGCGGGAATTCGCTGCGACCTTCGGTGGTGAGGGTTTCAGCGGCCTGGTTCACGGTGCCCATGTAGTTGGCGATCATGCCGTCGTAGGCGGCGGTGTGTTCGAAAGCCTTGAGCATCAGGTCGAAACGCTGAGCGTAGGTCAGGCCACCGGCCTTGAGGTTTTCCAGTACGCTGGCGTAATCGCTGGCGTTGACCACGATGGCCACGTCTTTGTGGTTCTTGGCGGCCGAGCGAACCATGGTCGGGCCGCCGATATCGATGTTCTCGATGGCGGTCGGCAGGTCGCAGCCTGGCTTGTTGATGGTGGCTTCGAACGGGTAGAGGTTAACGGCGACCAGATCGATCGGCTTGATGCCGTGCTCGTTCATGATGGCGTCGTCGATGCCGCGACGACCGAGGATCCCGCCGTGGATTTTCGGGTGCAGGGTTTTCACCCGACCGTCCATCATTTCTGCGAAACCGGTGTAATCCGCGACTTCCACAGCGGCTACGCCATTGTCCTGCAGCAACTTGAACGTCCCGCCGGTGGAGAGGATCTCAACGCCGAGCGCTTCGAGCTCCTTGGCGAATTCGAGGATCCCGGTCTTGTCGGAAACGCTGATCAAGGCGCGGCGGATCGGCAGGCGGGTGGTCTGGTCGGTCATCTCAATTTCCATCAAAAGCAAAGGAAGTCAGCAAAAAAGGCGACCGGTTTTAAGCGGGCGCCTTTCTGGTTTGATTGAATGCTTACAGCAAATCGTACTGCTTGAGTTTCTTGCGCAAGGTGCCGCGGTTCAGTCCCAGCAGCTCACTGGCCTTGGTCTGATTGCCCTTGACGTAGTTCATCACGCTTTCGAGCAGGGGAGCCTCGACTTCGGAGAGCACCAGGTTGTACACATCCGTGACGGCAGCGCCTTCAAGGTGGGCGAAATAATTGTGCAGCGCCTTCTCGACACTCCCGCGAAGGGTCTGGCCTTCTTCGCTCGGTGTATTGAGGTGCTGTTTCAAATTTACGTTGTCGCTCACGGGTGCTGTTCCACTCACTAAAGTCTCGGTCATCATCGTCATGCGGCCACCCCTTCTCCGTCCCCTGTCAGGCTCTTGTAGCGCTCGGCAAAAAACTCCCGAACGTTGGCGCATTGTGTTTCCGTACCATCCAAACGATTGAAGTGGGCGCGAAACTCCCTGGCGCCCGGCAGGGTTGCGAGATACCAGCCCACATGCTTGCGAGCGATGCGTACGCCCATGACATCTCCATAGAAGGCATGTAGCGCGGCCAGATGCTCAAGCAGAATACGTTCCACCTCGATCAACTCTGGTGCCGGGAGTTTTTCGCCGGTACGCAGAAAATGCTCGATCTCACGAAAAATCCATGGCCGCCCTTGGGCAGCCCGGCCTATCAGCAGGCCATCGGCACCGGTCGCGTCAAGCACGTACCGGGCCTTCTCGGGCGAGTCGATATCGCCATTGGCGAAGACCGGAATCGACACTGCCTGCTTGATCGCGGCAATGGTGTCGTACTCGGCTTCGCCGGTGTACAGATCGGCACGGGTCCGGCCATGCACCGCCAGCGCCGTGATACCTGCCTGTTCGGCGATCTTCGCCACCGTCAGGCCGTTCTTGTTCGCCCGGTCCCAGCCCGTGCGGATCTTCAGGGTGACCGGCACATCAACCGCCGCCACGACGGCGTGCAGGATCTCGGTCACCAGGTCTTCATCTTTCAGTAACGCGGAGCCGGCGGCCTTGTTGCAGACCTTCTTTGCCGGACAACCCATGTTGATATCAATAATCTGCGCACCCAGCTCGACGTTGGCGCGTGCGGCCTCCGCCAGCATCTGTGCATCACCACCAGCGATCTGTACCGAGCGTGGCTCGGGATCACCTTCGTGGACCATGCGCAGACGCGATTTGCGGGTGTTCCACAAACTCATGTCGCTGGTGACCATTTCCGAGACTACAAGCCCTGCGCCCAATCGTTTGCACAGCTGACGAAAGGGTTGGTCGGTGACCCCCGCCATCGGGGCGAGAATCAAGCCGTTGTGCAATGTATATGGGCCGATGCGTACCGCCGACATAGGACTTCCCTGTTGTGGGGTCGGATCATGAGAGTTCGAAAAAGGGTTGGCATGATACCCGCTCTCGATGACTGGATAAAGGCTGAATTGGATAAAATCTGAACAGTTATTCTGTTATTGCCAGCAGTTTGGTTCGCTGCGCCGGGAGTCAGAAAATTGCCGTCAATTGCGCGAGACTCAGCGCCGAGTGAGGTAATTCACTCGGGCGAGTGGAAGCTCAGGCTGTAATTCACGGCTTTTGGGCCAGGATCGAGGATGTCCAGGGCAATATGAATGGGCGTTTGTGGTGGCATTTCTGCGAGGTCCGCAAGGTCGCCATTGAGGTATTCGCCCGGTTTGAAGCGGCGGCTGGCGATCAGGTGGCCGTTGAGGTCGGCAAAGCGCAGTTCCAGCAACGGGAACGGCTGTGAGAACGGTGCGCGGTTGTAGATGATCGCGTCGACCACCAGTGCGCCGCTGAAGTCCGGGTGGCTACGCACCACCAGGTTGCTGCTTTTGATTTTCGCGATATCGACCTTGGACGGCACGCTGCAGCCAATCTGCGGGCACAATCGCTGGAACCACGGGCGGTACTGGTCCTGGCGGGCCAATTCGTCGAAGTGATAGGTAATGTACTGGCCGGCAAGGGCGGCGGCGCCCAGCAGAACCATCAGGCCCCAGAAGAGCCGGCGGCCCCAGGGTGAACGGCGTTTTTGCCAGTCGAGCTGCAGCGGGTCGTCGACCAGGTCCTGAAGCACCTCGTCATGCACGGCCGGCTCGTTGCGCGTGCGCTTTTTGCGTACAGGCTCGGGCTCATGGGCTTCGTCGTCGATATCCTCATCGGTCGCGGACAGGCGTTCGTGTTGCGTTGGATGCACCGGTGTTTCGAGTGGCTGGTCGAAGCGCAGTTGCGGTGCCTCGGGTTCATCGTCGAGGTCGAGCGGTTCGAGCGACAGCGAGGGTTCGGTACGCGAGGGTTTTTCCGGCTCGTCGGCGAGGCCTGCCGATCGGTGGCTCTCGGTCGGTGTGCGTGCGTTTTCGCTGGCCAGCGCGCGCTCGGCGGCTGAATCGCTGAACAGGCTGTCGGACCAAGGCTCTTCGCCTTCGGGCGTATCCCGACGGGCGCTCAGTGAGTCTTCCTTGTGCTCGCGTTCCTGGCCGAACTCTTTGGTGGGCTGGATTTCCCGTTGTTCGAGCTTGGCGAGTTCTTCGTCGAGGTCGAGGCTGTCCAGATCCAGTTCGGCGGCTGTCCACTGCTTCTGGCTGATGGCCCGTTGCGTGGGAGGCTCAACCGGAGGCGGGGTCGTGAGGGCGATAGCTTCCTTGCCCATGCGTTGCTCGAGCAACTGCCGCGCAGCATTGAACACTTGCAGGCAGGAGCCGCAGCGAACCACTCCACGGGCCACGCTCAATTGGGCGTGGCTGACGCGGAAACTGGTCTGGCAATGCGGGCACTGGGTGACGAAGCTATCGGTCATGCGGCCATCCGGAGTATGCAGGCGCTCATTTTAGCGCCGACGGCCAGTGATGCGCACCCAGCCATCGCGATTGGCAATCGGGTCCAGATCAAAGTCCTCGGCATAAGCCTCTGCGACTTCTGCGCCTTGCTCGGCGAGGATGCCCGACAGCGCCAGGCGACCGCCGGGCTTGACCAGGCTGGACAATTGCGGGGCCAGGGAAACCAGCGGGCCGGCGAGGATGTTGGCCACCAGCACGTCAGCCTGCACCTGTGGCAGATCTTCTGGCAGGTACAGCGGGAACAGCGCTTCGTCGATGTTGTTGCGCCCGGCGTTGTCACGGGAGGCTTCCAGCGCCTGCACGTCGATGTCGGTGCCGACCGCTTCCTTGGCGCCCAGCAGCAGTGCAGCGATCGCGAGGATCCCCGAGCCACAGCCGAAGTCCAGTACGTGGCAGTCTTTCAGGTCCTGGCCATCGAGCCATTCCAGGCACAAGGCGGTGGTCGGGTGGGTGCCGGTGCCGAACGCCAGGCCCGGATCGAGCAACAGGTTGACCGCATCAGGCTCGGGCGCGGCGTGCCAGCTCGGGACGATCCACAGGCGCCGACCGAAGCGCATTGGCTGGAAGTTGTCCATCCAGCTGCGTTCCCAGTCCTGGTCTTCGATGACTTCGCTGTGATGCTCGGGCAGCGGGCTGCCGGTCAGCAACTCAAGGTGGGCCAGTACGCTGGAGGCTTCGGTGCCGCCTTCGAACAGGGCCAGCAGGTGAGTGTGCGACCACAGTGGGGTGGTATTCAGTTCCGGCTCGAAGATCGGCTGATCTTCGGCGTCCATGAAGGTCACCGATACGGCGCCCACTTCAAGGAAAGCGTCTTCGTAGGTTTCGGCTTGTTCTGGGCTGATGGCGAGACGGACTTGCAGCCAAGGCATGGCGGGCACCTTTGGAAAGTGTAATGTGCAGCCTAGCGGGCTGCGAGAAGCGCGCAAGTTTACGCGAGAGCGATGCTTTTGTGGGAGCGAGCTTGTTCGCGAAGCTTTTTGGTGGTGATGATGCCTTCCAGGGTATTGAGGGGAGAGGGTGAGCATCGTCAGTGAGGTTGTTCGCCCGCACAGCATGATCGACTACCTTAGGCGGCAAGCACTGGCGAAAGTTGCCGGGTAAAACGGTCACGCAGGTTTTGCGCCATGGGTTTGCAGCCATTGTTGGCCTTTGGAGGTCAGGCGGTAGCGTTGCAGTCGGCTGTTGGGCTGGTCAGGCAATGTCATTTCCAGGTAACCGCTGGCGATGGTAGGTAATACATAGGCCTTGCGAAAGTGCTCGGCGTTCTTCAAACCCATGGCGGCCTGAAGCTCTTGCCGGCGCATTTCGCCATTCACGACCCTGAGCAGGGACGCGACTTCCATGGTGACTTCCATGGTGACTTCCATGGTGACTTCCCTGTTCGTGGTGTCCGTCCCTTGTGTCAGAGGGTGCGCTGGCAGGCGTACGACATAGGAAATCCGATCATCATCGGTTTCAAACAGCGGCGCAGGCGAGCCGTTGGCCGCCATGACCTTGAGAATCTTGGGGATGCCGGTCGAGCGGCCCTCGGTCAAGTCCAGCTCTTTGAGAAACTCGCCAATGCGCCGGTTACGGTAGCGACGACTCACCGCGCGGCCTGCTCGCAGGTCCTCCATTCGGATCGAGCGGTCTGGCCCTGGAAAGCTCAAAATCACCAGTTCTTCACGGCTGATGCGCACTTCAATTGGTTCGCGTTCTTCATAGGAGCGGTGATAGACAGCGTTGACCAGTGCCTCTTCTACCGCCGCAAAAGGGAAGTTCCAGACGCGCGTGGCTTCGGCCTGATCAGGATGCTTGATGACCGTCTCGTGTAAAAAATTGCGCTGGATATAACCCAGGGCCTCGCGGGTCATGGTGGCCAGAGGCCCCTTGAAGATCTTTTCGTCAAAGACATCGCCGCCGGCGCCATCGGGGAACCACAGCAGATCAATTTGCGTATGTGGGAAAAACTGCTCGGGTGCGTCGTTGAAAAACATCAGCCCCACATTCTTTGGCCAGGGCGACTCGATCGGACCGCCCACCACGTTCATCTGCCGCCCCAAGGCTTCAATAGATAACGCCTCTGCATCTTCGGCCAATGCACTGCCTACTTCCTGCAAGAAGCGCTGCATCAGTGGTTTGGACAGGTCACTGACACGGGCGCCCAGATGAAAACGGTCATCGAACGGCACTTTGGCGGCAAGGCTCAAGAGTTCTTGCTCGGTTTCGCCTTTGGCTTCCACTGTGCTGCTGTAGCGACGGATGTAGTAATGCCAACTCTTTTGCCTGGCAGTCACGGCCGCAGGCGCCTTGTAAGGCCGGTTTTGCCCGCCCGGTGCCCATAGCACAATCAACTTGCGACCCTCGACCTCTTCAATGCTCAGCACTGGAAAGTAAGCGGGTTGAATAGATTGGCAAGCCGCCAGTAATTCGAGCTGAATCTTGTCCAGCACCTGATCGCCAAGGCCTGTCGGTGGGAAAATCGGTAGGCCGTTGGCATCGCAATTCTGCCCAATCACCACATAACCACCGCCCAGATTTTCGAAGTCGTTGGCGAAGGCGCAGAGCGTGCGAATGATCGGGTCAGGATTCCAACCCGTTTTGTACTCGATTCGCTCGCTCTCTACTGTCCGCTGGCGCAGCAGGTCGTTGAGGTTGATGGGCAATTTTTCAGGCATGGGCGGGCTCTGGTTCGTCAACTTTGACGGGGACTTTACCGGTTAGGAGGTCTCGCATCAGGTCGCGTTTTTGAATGAGTGGTTTTTCTAGAGTGGCTCGCTCAGTAGGTCGCTTGTTTGCAACTGCGCTGAGGGGATGATGCCCTCTTCAGAGAAGACTGTCTTGGGGGGCGTGCGGCCTAATCAAAGGCAACATCCTGCCAGACTTCGCTGGTGCGGGCGATTGGGGCTGTCTTTACTGGGGAGGGATGCAGCGTGTCGGATTAATCGTGCTGGACTGTTTCGCAGAAACAACAAAGCCGCCCGAAGGCGGCTTTGTTGTATACCGGCTCAAGCTTAGTGCTTGTCGCCAGCCAGCTTGTGTTCCAGGTAGTGGATGTTCACTCCACCTTTGCAGAAGCCTTCGTCGCGGGTCAGATCGCGGTGCAGCGGGATGTTGGTCTTGATCCCGTCGACAACGATTTCGTCCAGCGCATTGCGCATGCGCGCCATGGCTTCTTCACGGGTTGCCCCGTAAGTGATCAGTTTGCCGATCAACGAATCGTAGTTCGGCGGAACTGCGTAGCCGCTGTACAGGTGCGAGTCGACCCGTACGCCGTTGCCGCCCGGTGCATGGAAATGCTTGACCGTGCCTGGGCTTGGCATGAAGGTTTTCGGGTCTTCGGCGTTGATCCGGCATTCCAGTGCGTGACCGCGGATGACGACGTCTTCCTGGGTGAACGACAGTGGGTTGCCGGCGGCGATGCTGAGCATCTCCTTGACGATGTCGATGCCGGTGACCATTTCCGAAACCGGGTGTTCTACCTGGACACGAGTGTTCATCTCGATGAAGTAGAAGTTGCCGTTCTCGTACAGGAACTCGAAAGTGCCTGCGCCACGGTAACCGATGTCGATGCACGCCTTGACGCAGCGAGCGAAGACTTCCTGGCGAGCCTTCTCGTCGATGCCCGGTGCCGGCGCTTCTTCGAGAACCTTCTGGTGGCGACGTTGCAGCGAGCAATCGCGGTCACCCAGATGGATGGCATGGCCCTGGCCATCGGAAAGTACCTGAACTTCCACGTGACGTGGGTTGGTCAGGAATTTTTCCAGATAGACCATCGGGTTGCCGAACGCCGCGCCAGCTTCGGAGCGGGTCAGTTTGGCCGAGGAGATCAGGTCTTCTTCTTTATGCACAACGCGCATGCCGCGACCACCACCGCCGCCAGCGGCTTTGATGATCACCGGGTAACCGACTTCGCGACCAATGCGCAGAGCGGTTTCTTCGTCTTCCGGCAGCGGGCCGTCGGAACCTGGAACGGTTGGAACGCCGGCAGCGATCATGGCGTGCTTGGCCGAAACCTTGTCGCCCATCAGGCGGATGGTTTCAGCTTTCGGGCCGATGAAGGCGAAGCCGGAGTTTTCCACCTGTTCGGCGAAGTCGGCGTTTTCCGCGAGGAAGCCGTAGCCTGGGTGAATGGCGGTAGCGCCGGTCACTTCAGCCGCGGCGATGATCGCCGGAATGTGCAGGTAAGAGTGCGCGGCCGATGCCGGACCGATGCAAACGGATTCGTCTGCCAGGCCCAGGTGCATCAGCTCCTTGTCGGCCTTGGAGTAAACGGCGACGGTCTTGATGCCCATCTCTTTGCAGGCACGCAGGATCCGCAGGGCGATTTCACCGCGGTTGGCGATCAGAACTTTTTCCAACTTCGCAGGTTTCAACATCGTTGGCTCTCCGCGGTTCAAACGATGGTGAACAGCGGTTGGTCGTACTCAACCGGCTGGCCGTCTTCGACGAGGATGGATTCGATCACACCGCTGGATTCAGCTTCGATGTGGTTCATCATCTTCATGGCTTCGACGATGCACAGGGTGTCGCCTTTCTTCACGCTCTGGCCAACTTCAACGAAGGACGGCGAGGACGGCGAAGATTTGCGATAGAAGGTGCCAACCATTGGCGAACGGGCAACGTTGCCGTTCAGCACTGGCGCTGCAGGAGCGGCTGGTGCAGCGGCGACAGCAGGTGCAGCAGCAGCGACAGGTGCCGGAGCCGGAGCGTGCATTGGCGCAGGAGCGTAGTACTGCTGAGCCGGGGTTTTGCTATGGCGGCTGATGCGAACAGACTCTTCGCCTTCCTTGATCTCGAGCTCGTCGATGCCGGACTCTTCCAGCAGTTCGATCAGTTTCTTAACTTTACGGATATCCATGAATCATCAACTCCCAAGGGTCGGTCAGGGGCGTTTAGCTTGTTGTTCAAGCTGTTCCAGGGCGGCCTCCAGGGCCAGTCGATAACCGCTGGCGCCAAGGCCGCAGATCACTCCCACCGCAACATCGGAGAAGTAAGAGTGATGGCGGAAAGGTTCGCGTTTGTGCACGTTAGACAAATGCACTTCGATGAATGGGATGCTCACCGCCAGCAGCGCGTCACGTAATGCGACACTTGTATGTGTAAAAGCTGCTGGATTGATCAAAATGAAGTCCACACCCTCGCCGCGAGCGGCGTGAATGCGGTCGATCAATTCATACTCGGCGTTGCTTTGCAGGTAGAGCAAATGGTGGCCGGCATTGCGCGCGCGTTGTTCCAGATCCTGATTGATCTCGGCCAGGGTCACAGCCCCGTAGACGCCCGGTTCGCGGGTGCCGAGCAGGTTCAGGTTGGGTCCGTGCAAAACCAGTAGGGTCGCCATCTGCTGTTCCTTGTTATCCGCGTGCAGTTATCAGAACCCGGCGACTATGCCGCAAAGCGTTTGTGACTGTCCAGTTCTCTGCAATAGCCAGCACAATGACCGATGATTGCGCGATTTATGTGACCAACTGATTAAATCTGGTCATTCGCTTTAGCGACACGTTCGGCGAAGTCCTTTGCGTTGATCTCGCCGATCACCCGCACATCGCCACGTTCCTTGCCATCCTTGCCAAAAAACATCAGCGCTGGCGGCCCGAACAGTTTGTAACGGTCGAGCAAGGCGCGTTGTTCGGCGTTGCTGGCGGTGATGTCGAAGCGAATCAGTCGATAGCCTTTGAGTCGTTCGACGACGTTGGCATCGTTGAGCACCTCGTGTTCGATGACTTTGCAGCTGATGCACCAGTCGGCGTACCAGTCGAGCAGCAACGGAGTGTTGGCGGATTTCGTTTCGGCGAGGACGCGATCGAGTTCTACCGGGGTGCTGATGGTCTGCCATTCGCTGGTTTTTTGCGCTTGAGGGCTGCCCGCGAGGTTGACGACCGCAGGTTGGCCAATCGGACTGAACGGATTGCTCTGGCCACTGAAGGCGCCGTACCAGCAGGCCAGCGCATAAAACACCAGGAACATGCCGAGCAGTTGGCCCAGGCGCTTTCGCGGTGGTTTGTAGACGAACTCCAGCGCACCCAGGAACAAGCCGACCCCGGCCGCCAGCAAGCCGATCAGCAGCAAGGTGAATGGCCCCGGCAGTACCCGGCTGAGCAAACCGACCGCCAGCCCCAGTAGCAGCACGCCAATCGCGTTTTTCACGTAGACCAGCCAGGGGCCGCTTTTCGGCAACCAGGCCGCGCCGCCGGTGGCCACCAGCAACAACGGCGCGCCCATCCCCAGGCCCAGAACGAATAACTTCAGCGCGCCACCCAGCGCATCGCCGCTGGCGCTGATATACAGCAGCGCACCGGCCAACGGTGCGGACACGCACGGCGAAACCAGCAGGCTCGACACCACGCCCAGTACCGCCGCGCCCCACAGCGAACCGCCTTCGGTGCGACCGGCAATGCGGTCCAGACGGCTGCTGACGGCGTGGGGCAGTTTCAGTTCGAAAACCCCGAACATCGCCAAGGCAAATACCGCGAAGAACAGGGCGAACGGCACCAGCACCCACGCAGATTGCAGGCGTGCCTGAAGGTTCAGCTGGGCGCCGAACATCCCCATCAATGCGCCCAGTGCGGCGAAGCAGGCAGCCATTGGCAAGACGTAGGCCAGCGACAGATTAAAACCGCGTAGCCCGCCGACCTGACCACGCAACACTACGCCGGAGAGGATCGGCAGCATTGGCAGCACGCAAGGCGTAAAGGTCAGGCCAAGGCCTGCGAGGAAAAACAACGCCAGTTCACGCCAGCTCCAGGTGCTGGCGCTGGCCGTAGTCGTGGCGGCTGCGCCGTCGATCTTCAGGCGTTCGGTTTCCGGTGGATAACACAGGCCTTTATCGGCGCAGCCCTGGTAGGTGACGGCCAGCGTGAAAGCCCGTTGATCGGCGCTGTTGCGTGGCAGGTCTACGTCGAGGATGCCGTGGTAGACCTCGACATCGCCGAAGTACTCGTCGTGCTTTTTTTCGCCCGAAGGCAGTTGCGCGGCGCCCAGACCGATGTCGGCGGGCTCGCTGCGAAACTGGAAGCGATGACGATAGAGGTAGTAACCCTCGGTGGCGACGAAACGCAGCTTGATCGATTGCGGTGTGCTCTCTACCAGACTCAGCTGAAAGGCTTCGCGCACGGGCAGGAAGTCGGCGCTGTTGTTGATCGAGCCCAGGGTCGAACTGGGGCGACTGTCCAAAAGGCCAGCGGCATTCACCGGCAGGACCAGCACTAACAGCATCAGGTAGAGCAGACGGCGCATGAGAGTCTCGCGTATCGGAGGTGAGCGCATGATAGCGGACGGCGGATGGGTGTGCAGGGCCGGAAGTTCTGCGGTGGCTGTTCTGGCGCCATTGCGAGCAGGCTCGCTCCCACAGGTGACCGAGTTCGCCCAAGGGAATGCGGTCGAATGTGGGAGCGAGCCTGCTCGCGATGGCGATCTATCAGACGCGGAAGGCTTGAACGGCGGTATGCAGCTGGCCGCCCAGCACCAGCAGATTCTCGCCCTGGCTGCGACCTTCGCCGATGCGCACCAGGTTGTCCCCACCCAACTGATGAATCCGCTCGCTGTGATCACGGATCTCACTGACCGCGCCACTTTGCTGCGCCGTCACATCGGCGATGCGCACGGCGGTGTCGGCAATGGTCTGGATCGCCCCGACGATTTTGTCCAGCGCACCATCGGCTGCTTGTGCCTGGTTGGCGGTGGCTTCGGCGTGTTCGACCTGGGCGCGCATGCCTTCCACCGATTGCCGTGCGGCCGATTGCAGGCCGGCAATCAAGGTCTGGATTTCAGCGGTGGCGCCGGCAGTGCGTTGCGCCAGCGAGCGAACTTCCTCGGCGACCACCGCAAAACCACGGCCCATTTCCCCGGCGCGGGCGGCTTCGATCGCCGCGTTCAGGGCAAGGAGGTTGGTCTGATCGGCAATCGATCGAATCACCGTCAGTACGCCGCCGATGGTCGCCGACTCTTCGGCCAGATGCTCGATCATTTGGGCATTGCCCTGGACTTCGCCGACCAACGCGTGCAGTCCGGTCAGGCTCAAGCCAATGACCTTTTGCCCGTGCTCGACCGCAAGTCCGGCGTGACGGCTGGCTTCGGCGGCCTGGCTCGCATCGCCGGCCACCTGTTGGATAGTGGCTTCCAGCTCGCCAAGGGAATCGCGGATCAGCGCGGTGTCGCCGGCCTGATGTTCGGCACCGCTGTGCAAATCGCTGCTCAACTCGGCCAGCACCCGGCTGCTGCCGGCCACCTGTTCGGCGTTCAGGCGGATCGTCCCGACCAGATCCACCAGATAGGCGCGCAGGCGATTCAGCGACTCTTGAATGTCGTGAAGCTCACGATTGGTTGCGCCGAGCTGGATGTCCCGACTGAAGTCGCCTTCGGCCCAGGTCGACAGCGCTGGCGCAAGGTTGGTCAATACTCGGGCGAGGCGTCGTTGCAAGGTGTCGATCAGCAGTGCGATCAGCAGGATAAGGCCGATCATCACGCCCTGCATGAGCCGCACTTCACCCTGGATTTGCCCATGTTGAGCGCGAACGGCCGGTTCCAGCCCGGCGATGGCTTGCTGCACGGCGGAAATTTTCAGGTGGGTGGCGGCGCTGAGGTCGGCGCGTTTCTGAATCTGATCGCGGGTGCGGCCGAGTTCGGCAGGGTAGCGGGTGAGCAGGCTGGCGAGTTCACGTTTGAAGCCGATACCGGCATCTTCGGCGACGGTTTTTTCGGTGTTCTCCAGACCCATCATCGCCGAGAAATCGTCGGTGTTCGATTCTTTGCTGGCGGTCACGCCAAGCAGCGGCAGCGCTTCGATCAGCTCGGCCTGGGTGCGGATGCTGCTGACTTCACGCTCGACATCGGCCGCCAGTTCACTGCGGCCACTGCTGACCAGTTTGTCCCGGGCCAGTGAGAGCTTGCCCACGTGCTGCGAGGCTGCCAGCAGGGGTGGAAGATAGGCAGCAGCGGCTGGCGTGTTGGTGCCAGTGGCGTATTGGCTGAGTTGCTCCAGGCTGGCGCCAAGCTCGCGCTCGGCCTGGAGCAGCAAGGCTTGCGGATCACCCGCCAGTTTGCCGGCGGCCAGCAAGTCGGTTTTGCTGAATTCATCGAGGCTGGCAAGGCTTGGGCGCAAGCTTTCAGCCAGGTCGGGCGGCAGCTCGGTGAGTTCTTTTTGCAGGGTCTCGATGGCTTGGCTGGCGCTGCTCAGGCGCAGGGCATCGCCGCTGGCCAGGTAATCTTCGACGTTGCGCGCCACTTGATTTTGAAATTGCTGCGACAGCCCCAGGTAGCGCTCCATCAACAGATAAGGGCGCTCCAGAGCTTTTTGCGACCACCAGAGCGTGGCGCCGAGTGCGAGGCACACCGCGACTAAAAGCAGGGTATTGAGATTGGTCAGCAACTTCAGGCGCATCGCGGTTCTACCAACGACAGAATGGTAAGTGCCTGAAGTTATTGCGTTTGTGTTACAGGGTTATGACTGAATCAGTGGATTCAGATGAAAAAGTGGCACTTTGATTCGACTGTCGCGCCGCTTGAACGCGATTGCGTCCGGCATCCTTGGCGCGGTACAACGCCTCGTCCGCCTGGCTGGCCATCATCAGGCTGTCGGAGTCTTCGTGCAGGTCCACCACCCCGGCGCTGAAGGTGCACCAAAGGTCCTGCGGTTGGGCCGGGTAGTGAATCTCGGCAAAGCGCTGACGGATTTCATCGAGCACTTTGTAGGCGGACTCTATATCAGTGTCCGGCATGACGATGGCGAACTCTTCGCCGCCGTATCGGCCGATGAAGTCGGTCTTGCGCAGGCGTTGCTTGAGAAACAGCGCCAGGCTCTTGATCACCCGGTCGCCCATCGGGTGGCCGTGGCTGTCGTTGACCCGCTTGAAGTGGTCGATGTCGAGCATCGCAAAGCTCAGCGGCTTGTTTTCGCGGCGGGCGCGGAAGCTGCAGTCTTCGAGCAATTGCAGAATGTGGGTGTGGTTATAGAGACCGGTCAGGCTGTCACGGACCATTCGCGCCTTGAGGTTGCGCGCCCGGGCTGCGCGGTTGCGCACGGTGGTGATCAGGTGCCGTGGCTTGATCGGCTTGGTCAGGAAGTCGTCGCCGCCCTCGCTCATGGCGTCGAGTTGCTTGTCCAGGTCGTCTTCGGCCGACAGGTAAATGATCGGCACGCTGACGTAACGGTCGTTGTGGCGGATCACCTTGGCCAGCTCGGTGCCGGTGCAGGCGGGCATGTACATGTCGAGGATGATCAGGTCCGGCTGGAAGTCCGCCAGTTCGGCCATCGCCTGGATCGGTTCGATCAAGGTGCGGGTGACGATCCCGGCGCTGTTGAGCAGGCGCTCGGTGTGCAGGGCCTGGGCGCGGGAGTCGTCGATGATCAGCACTTTATACGGTTCGTACTGCGCGACGCAGGTCAGCACTTCGATCTTTTCCAGCAGGCTCGACGCTTCGAGGGTGCCGGTCAGAAACTCCTGGCCACCGGCGCGGACGGCCGCGAGGCGAGTCGGGGTATCGGTTTCCAGCAGGCTGAAAAACAGCAGCGGCAGTGGGTGCTCCAGCCCTGTTTGAGCTTCGGCCGCCAGTTGCAGGCCCATGCCCGGACCGCTGAAGTCGACGTCCATGACAATTGCTGCCGGCAGCCGCTCGACCATTGAGGAGCGAAACGCCGCCACGCTGTCCAGCGATTGTGCGCTGAGACCGAAAAATTCGAGTTGCTTGGCCAGTCGCTCGGCGCGGTCGTGATCTTGCAACATCACGTAGATCGGTTTGCGCAGAGGCGGTAGAAAGGTTTGTTCGAGCTGATCGCCGTGCCGCAGGCCGGTGCGCGACAGACGCTGCATCAGGCGATTGAGATCGGTGATCAGCCCGCTGCTCAGGCGCCCGCGGTTGGCGTCGACGGCTGCAAGCGACTGGCTGATGCCGTGCGCCAGGTGGCTGTGTTCGGGTTGTTCGAAGCGTTCGGCGAAACGCAGCAGGCGCAGGTTCGCTTCACTCAGCTCCGCGAGGTCGGTGCCAGACCATTCACTGCGTTGCAGGCGCTGCCATATCTCAAGAATTTGACGTGCTTGATGAATTACCCGCTGGGCAAAGTGGTGCTTGAGGCGCTCACGGCTGGGGTCTTCTGGCTCGGTCATATCCTGACTACTAGTTAGGGTGCATGCTGAGATCGACTGGTGGCTCTATGCTAGCACCTCTTTTAAGTTGCATGAGTGTCGTGCGTCAATAATCTGCAAAGCGACGTTATTCAGTTCCTGACCGACGGGTCTCATAGGATCAAAGCTGTGCTTCATTTATAGTGGCTGCTCGATTCATGACCGATGTGCGATCCATGGTCTGCCGGGCGATTTAATCCGCTCGCAGCTAAGCACGATGGAGTAGGGTTGTGGTCGAACCGATGAACTCAAGTGATTGAAAGGATATCGCCATGCTGGACTGGAAGAACCGCACAGGCAGCGCGCCTGAACGTGCCGCCGAACCCAAGTCGGCAACCCGCAGCTATTTCGGTGGCCTGCTGTTCAGCCGTGCATTGGCCACGTTGATCGGCCTGTATTTACTGGTGATCCTCGCCGTGGGCTGGTACTGGAGCCATGAACCTGCGCTGTTCCCGGTTCAGCAGAACGCGCAACTGGCCGCCGAGAAGGAAGGCAAGCAGATGGTCGTCGGCTACACCACGGTGGAAACCCTCAAGACTGTCGCCGGTACCTTGCTGAACAAGCCGGGTGGCTATATTTCCAACGACCGTTTTCCGCCGGGCTTGTGGCTGGATGACATGCCAAATTGGGAATACGGCGTGCTGGTACAAGTGCGCGATCTGACCCGCGCCTTGCGTAAAGACTTCGCCCGTTCGCAATCGCAATCGGCTGAAGACGCCGATCTGGCCAAGGCCGAGCCGCGCTTCAACTTCGACAACAAGAGCTGGATGCTGCCGTCCAGCGAGTCGGAGTACCAGGAAGGCATCAACTCCCTGAGCCGCTACCAGGCTCGTCTGTCCGATCCAACGCAAAAAAGTGCCCAGTTCTATGCGCGTGCCGACAACCTGAACAACTGGCTGGGTGATGTCGCGACCCGTTTGGGTTCACTGTCGCAACGGCTGTCGGCCAGCGTTGGCCGGGTCAAGCTGAACACCGCGCTGAAAACTGAAACCCTGGCGCCGGGTCAGGTGCCGCAGGTGGATGAAGAGCGAGTGGAGACCCCTTGGCTGCAGATCGACGACGTATTCTACGAAGCGCGCGGTCAGGCCTGGGCGCTGTCGCATTTGCTGCGCGCCATCGAAGTCGACTTCGCCGATGTGCTGGCGAAGAAGAACGCCACGGTCAGCGTGCGTCAGATCATTCGTGAGCTGGAGGCTTCGCAGGAGCCGGTCTGGAGCCCGATGATCCTCAACGGTAGCGGTTTCGGGATACTGGCTAACCACTCGCTGGTCATGGCCAACTACATCTCGCGGGCCAACGCCGCGGTTATCGACTTGCGTCAACTGCTTAACCAGGGCTGAGTCATGGTCGCCACCTCCAATGAGGCTGCGCACCGCGCGGCCTCTGACGCCGAACAGATCGCCTGGGTCGACGAGCAGGACAACCTGCTCGGCTCCCTGGTGCGCTCGGATTTACGCGTGCGCGGGCTGATCGGGCGCGGCACTTACATCATGCTGTTCAACTCTGCGGGTGAACTGTGCGTGCATCAGCGCACGTTCAGCAAAGCCATCTATCCGGGATACTGGGATGTAGCGGCGGGCGGGATGGTGCTGGCGACCGAAACCTACGCCGAGTCGGCGGCCCGTGAGCTGGAAGAAGAGTTGGGTGTCAGTGGGGTCGAGCTGACCGCCCATGATCATTTTTTCTTCGAGGACACCGGCAACCGCCTGTGGTGTTCGGCGTTCTCGGCGGTCTGGGACGGTCCGTTGAACCTGCAGCCGGAAGAAGTGCTCCAGGCACGCTTTATTCCCATCGAACAAGTGATGCAGGAAATACAGCAAAAGCCTTATTGCCCGGACTCTCTGGCGGCGTTGAAGCGCTATCTGCGCTCAAGAGGGGGGGACGCTGTAAAGGGCGTCGCAAAAGATCTATAAATTGGCGCCGATTGGCTCTTAGCAAGTGCGCTTTTTGCCGTTACACTGCGCGACCTTTTCAAGCTGAACCGGCGTTGCCTGGTCCAGTAGCGCTGCCCCTGCCTGAGTGGGGCTTCGCGGTCGATAGCACGTGCCAACGTTGCTGCGACCAGTCTTTGTCCTCCCAAGAGGATTGCCGGTGGCCAAAAAAGCCGCATCCTTCGCCGCCCTTGGTGGCCTGGTATTCTCCACCGACGCAGGTCGACATTGCCCGGACTGTAGCCAGCCGGTGGCAGCCTGCATCTGCAAACAAACCGTTATCCCTGCCGGCGACGGCATCGCGCGCGTGCGTCGCGAAAGCAAGGGCCGTGGCGGCAAGACGGTGACCACCATCAGCGGCGTACCGCTGGCGGAAGACGCACTCAAGGATCTGGCCACGACGTTGAAGAAACGTTGCGGCACGGGGGGGGCGTTGAAGGACGGGATCATCGAAATCCAGGGTGATCATGTCGAGCTACTCTTGGCAGAGCTGATCAAACTTGGTTTCAAAGCGAAGAAATCCGGCGGCTAGCAGCCTCTGTGAAAACCACCCCGACTTGATGCAGTCCTGATCCGATTCAGGTTTAACGTCGTCTCCATGGTTTTCACAGAGCCTGTTCTGACCGGTTTCTAAACTCAGCGCTGATAACGAGGTCTACAAGCCCGTTGCAGGCTAATCGTCATTTTCATTCTTTAGACTGCGCCAGCCCTCAACCCGGGTGGCGCTCTTTGACTTCTTTATAGGGGACTTCGATGTCCGTACGACGCACACGCAAAGACGATGGCAGCCAATGGACAGTTGCGGACAGCCGCAGTGTTTACGGGATTCGCCATTGGGGGGCCGGGTATTTCGCGATCAGTGACGCCGGTCGCGTAGAAGTTCGTCCGAACGGCCCGAGCAGCGCACCTATCGATCTGTTCGAACAAGTCGCACAGCTGCGCAAAAGCGGCCTGTCCTTGCCACTGCTGGTGCGTTTTCCCGATATTCTGCAAGACCGCGTTCGTCAGCTGACCGGTGCTTTTGACGCGAACATCGAGCGTCTGGAATACCAGAGCAAATACACCGCGCTGTACCCGATCAAGGTTAACCAGCAAGAAGCGGTGATCGAGAACATCATCGCCACCCAGAACGTTTCGATCGGTCTGGAAGCCGGCTCCAAGCCGGAGCTGCTGGCCGTGCTGGCCCTGGCGCCAAAGGGCGGCACCATTGTCTGCAACGGTTACAAGGACCGTGAGTTCATCCGTCTGGCACTGATGGGCCAGAAGCTGGGCCACAATGTGTTCATCGTGATCGAGAAAGAATCCGAAGTCGGGCTGGTGATCGAAGAGGCCGCCTCGCTGAAGGTCAAGCCTCAAGTCGGTCTGCGGGTTCGCCTGTCGTCCCTGGCATCGAGCAAATGGGCTGACACGGGCGGCGAAAAATCCAAGTTCGGTCTGTCTGCCGCGCAACTGTTGTCGGTGGTTGAACGCTTCCGCGCGGCGGGCCTGGATCAGGGCATTCGCTTGCTGCACTTCCACATGGGCTCGCAGATTGCCAACCTGGCGGACTACCAGCACGGCTTCAAGGAAGCGATCCGTTACTACGGCGAGCTGCGCAACCTTGGCCTGCCGGTGGATCACATCGACGTTGGCGGTGGCCTGGGTGTCGACTACGACGGTACCCACTCGCGTAACGCCAGCTCGATCAACTACGACATGGACGATTACGCCGGTGTCGTGGTCGGCATGCTCAAGGAATTCTGCGACGCGCAGAACCTGCCGCACCCGAACATTTTCTCCGAGAGTGGCCGTTCGCTGACCGCTCACCACGCCATGCTGGTGGTACAGGTCACCGACGTCGAGAAACACAACGACGACGTGCCGATGATCGAGAACAAGGAAGAGCTGCCGGAAACCGTGCAGTGGCTGGTAGACCTGCTCGGTCCGACCGACATCGAAATGGTCACCGAAACCTACTGGCGCGCCACTCACTACATGAGCGACGTGGCCACCCAGTACGCCGATGGCAAGCTGACCCTGGCCGAGAAAGCCCTGGCCGAGCAATGCTACTTCGCTGTTTGCCGTCGCCTGCACAACTCGTTGAAAGCCCGTCAGCGCTCGCACCGTCAGGTGCTCGACGAACTCAACGACAAGCTGGCCGACAAATACATCTGCAACTTCTCGGTATTCCAGAGCCTGCCGGACACCTGGGCCATCGGCCAGGTACTGCCGATCCTGCCGCTGCACCGTCTTGATGAAGAGCCGATGCGCCGTGCCGTGCTGCAAGACCTGACCTGCGACTCCGACGGCAAGATCAAGCAGTACGTCGACGAGCAGAGCATCGAAACCAGCCTGCCGGTACACGGGTTGAACGATGGCGAAGATTACCTGCTGGGGATCTTCCTGGTGGGTGCTTACCAGGAAATTCTCGGTGACATGCACAACCTGTTTGGTGACACCGATTCGGTGAACATCTACCAGAATGCCGACGGCAGCGTTTACCACGCCGGTATCGAAACCCACGACACCATCGAAGACATGCTGCGTTACGTGCACTTGTCGCCAGAAGAGCTGATGACACATTACCGTGACAAGGTTGCCAGCGCCCGTATCAGTGCCACCGAGCGTACCCAGTACCTCGATGCGTTGCGTCTGGGTCTGACTCGCTCGTCTTACCTGTCTTCTTGAGGTAACGAGCGGCTGTGACCAGGTTGTCTGAAAATACTCCGCGTAATGTGGAATTTTCGGAGGACCTGGTACGGCATTTCTTTATTTTTGCAGTGATTTGCCGCGCTCCCGCACTATCAACGCTGCGTGGTCTCTATTTCATGTAGGTCATTTCCTAAGTTGTATTTCGGCACTCTACTCGGCCATGTCTCTCAGCGAGAATCCCCGGCCGCCCCTCCTGTAGAGAAACGCCGATGTTCGATTCCGTCAACGAGCCGTCATTTCGTCTGGAGATAGCGGGTCAGCCCCAACCCTTTGCCGTTGTAGCCTTTATCGGTAGCGAGTCCATCAGCCAGCCCTTTGCCTTCGAGCTGGATCTGCAGCTCGATGAGCGGCGACTGGACATCGCCAGCCTGATGTTCCGTTCAGCCTATCTGGGGTTCGGGGGGGCGGACGCCGGTATCCATGGACAGATTCATGACCTCACTCCGCTTCACGACAGCGTGGTGCCTGCGCTTTGGCGTCTGTGCCTTGGGCCGAAACTGGCCTGCCTGGCGCAACGCTTCAACCAGCGGATTTTTACCGGGCTGTCCGTCCCGCAGATTCTGGTTCAGGTGCTGAGGGAGCACGGCATAAACGAAAAGGCCTGTCGATTTGAGCTCAGGGACGACTACCCCGTGCGGGACTTTTGCACCCAGTACCGCGAATCGGATTTGGCGTTTGTGCAGCGCCTGTGCGAAGAAGAACGGATTCACTACCACTTCCAGCACTGCAAAGGTGGTCATCGCCTGATCTTTGCCGACTCTCAACGAAGCTTTCGTCCGGGCGACAGCGCGGCTTTTGACGAGCTGGGCACTGCACCTGCGGTCAGGCGGTTCAAGGTTCATGCTCACGCCGATATGCCCGGTCAGGATGGAGCGCTGAAACCTGTCGCCGAAGGCGAAACGGACCTGCCGAACGTGCGTAGCGGCGTGTTGATGCCGTTGTCGGGGCATCCCTGTGCCGACTGGAATCACTTGTGGTTGCTGACTCGAGTCGAGCATTCGGGCAGCCAGGTGCAGATGCCGTACTACCGGAATCGTATTGGTGCGATTCCTTGGGAGACGCCGTTTGCAGCGTCCTGCCCAAGCGCGAAGCCACGGATGAATAGCGTGCAACGTGGCTGGGTGGTCGAGGTGGACGAAGTGCGCAGCGACTGCGCGCAACGCATCGCCGTACAGTTCGATTGGCTTTATCAGGGCGAGGGCGCACGGCCCAGCCATTGCTGGCTACCGGTTTCGCCCCGACTGTGTGCCGAAACGGTTGCCGATTTAACGACGGGGGTTGAGGTCTGTGTGAGCTTTATCGAGGGCGATCCGGACCAGCCATTGATCACCGGTGTATTTCGCGGGCCGACGTTTATCGCCGACACGCTGCTGCCTCCCGAGGAGGCTCCCCCAGCCACGGCAAACGAGGTGCTGTTGCCACTCCCGGTCAGCCTCAAGACCGTGGAGCAAGTACCGGTCGGGGAGCAGACCCCGACGCTTGCGGATTTGCCGCCGGCTGGCCGCCATGACTTGTTGACGTTGGTCCAGAGCAGTCAGCCCTTGGTGTTGCTGTGTTTGATACCCGGCGGGGGGAGCTTGATGTATTGCCGGCAAGCGATCTGTGTCTGCCGCACGGTGGCAGGGCTTGGCCAAAGTGGTGCGGCATGATCGCTGTCCAGTCGGCGCAATGGCTTTTGCTGGATGTACCGGGTTCGCCGGACGCCGGGTGGAACCTGCAGCAGCGTTTTGCCGATGCACCGCGTTACGCGCTGTTCGAGAACACCGACCTGCATGCGTTGCGCGACCAGGGACCACAGCTGATCGAACTCTCGGCGCAATCGTCTCTGGCGCAATGTTGCCACGGCGAGCCAGCGGACTGGCCGGGGTTGCTGCTGGTCAGTTCCGTGCGATCGGAGCAGTTGCTCGGGCACCTTCGCCGCATGCTCACGGTCACCTTCGGGCTTCATTACAAGGGCCTGCTGAGCTACTACAACCCGTTTATCGCCAGTTACTTTTTTGATGCCTGTGATGCCCGCGAGTTGAGCCGCTGGCTGGGGCCGATCGATAAAGTGTACTGGTATGGCGGCACCTGGGCAGACCGGGCGATCGGCAGTCTGGGTTGGCAACATTTGGTCAACCCCCGGGTGGCCGTCAGCGAACTGGCCATCGAAGACAACCTCAGTCTTCACCAGAAGGGCAAGTTGCAGGTGTGCCTGCTGGAGCGACATGCCTGGCACTGGAGTCGTTCGACGGGCCACGACTTTGACGCGATCTGGTCCTGTGTGCAGGAAGGACTCGAGCAGGGTTTCAGCGAAAGCGCCGTACTCGATGGCTGGTTGCGGCTGCGCTTGCAGTACCCGTCAGCCACGCCTGAAGAACACCTGCCGGGGCGGACTCAGCAAGAGCGACTCGACAGCTTGCGCAACCGCTGGCAGAGCCATCGTTGGTAGAACCGGAACAGCACGATATTCAGACTGCGAACCAGCCATCGTTCTTGCGCAGGTTCCAGGCGAAAGTCCCAAGCGTCAGGCTGCGCAATAACATGAACAGCAGAAAGGTCAACCACAGTCCGTGGTTGCCGAAATCTCGCAACGCCCAGGCAAATGGCAGCAGCACAAGTACTGTCAGCAGCATGCCGTTGCGCATTTCCCGGGCACGGGTGGCGCCGATGAACAGACCATCGAGCAAGTAGCTCCAAACGGCGATCAGCGGCAGAGCTGCGAGGTACGGTAAATAGATGAATGCGGTGTCGCGCACGCTTTGGATGCTGGTTTGCATCTCGATGAACAGATGCCCGGCGCACAGGAACAACAGCGCAAAACCCAGGCTGGCAATCAGTGACCAGCCGCAGGCCACCACCAAGGACCGACGCAAGGCCTGACGGTCGCGGGCGCCGATGGCGTGGCCGCAAAGAGCTTCCACCGCATGGGCTAGGCCATCCAGGGCATGAGCCGTCAACAGCAAGCCATTCAACAGCAGGGCATTCGCCGCCACCGTCGCATCGCCGAGCCGTGCGCCTTGCACGGTGACCATGAAAAACACCGATTGCAGCGCCAGGCTGCGAATGAAGATGTCGCGGTTGACCGCCAGCAACGGCCGCCAGCTCTGCCACAACGCCAGCGCCGCCCAGGCGATATGCCCGGGGTAGGCGCGCAGGGCGTTACGGGTCATGGCCAGGCCGAGCAGGGCGCCGGTCCATTCGGCGATCACTGACGCGCGGGCCGCCCCGACGACACCCCATTCCAGACCCAGGACGAACCACAGGTTGAGGGCGATGTTCACCAGATTGGTGGTCAACAGAATCGCCAGCGGCGCGCGGGCGTTCTGGGTGCCGAGGAACCAGCCGACCAGGGCATAACTGGCCAGCGCCGCCGGTAAGCCAAACAGCCGGGTGTGGAAAAACTCGCGGGTCAGTTGATCGAGCTCGGCAGACGGTTGCATGAAGTGCAGCGCCACACCGCTCAGCGGTACGCCAAGCATTCCGAGCAGCAGCGACAAGCCCATCGCCAATAGCAAGCCTTGCAGCAGGATCTGCCGCAGCGCTGCGCCGTCACCGCGTCCGGCCGCCTGCGCGGCAAACCCGGTGGAGCCCATGCGCAGGAAACCCATGGCCCAGGCCAGAAACGTGTACAGGCTAGCGCCCACTGCGACAGCGCCGAGCTGATGCGCGTGAGGCAGGTGGCCGATCACCGTGCTGTCGACCAGCGCCACCAGCGGCACGGAAATGTTCGAAAGAATCATCGGCGCGGCAAGCGCCCAGACGCGGCGATGAGTCGGGCGATCGCGCCAGTCGGTAATCAGTGTAGACATGCAGGCTCCTTGAGGGAGCAGTATTGTAGCCATTTACTCGCAATGATACTGATCCATTGGGGGGCGGAGTATCAGTCGCGTATTATCAAGCAAGTAAGGCTATGAGCAGTTTCCTAGCCTTGTCCTGTTAGATGTGGATAGGTAATTTCCCAAGTCTGCTTGGGAAATTACCATGGTTTAACAGCGCAAGCTGAGCTTACAAGGCAAAGCAAATTGTATTTGGAAAGCCGTACCCTACCTCCCTTAAGTCTCGGATGTCACATATTTTGCTAGTGTGTCTTGTCACTGTTATTGTCACTGTTTTGTTTGATGTGTTGTGATCAAATGTAATGTTTGCGATGCTCTCTGATAATCCATCTAATACTGTTAGTTTTGAGATGCCTTCAGGGTAAAGTCTGCTTTCGTTGTCGGTGAGTGCGTAGAATCCTCCGAAAGTCGCGTAGCCGCCAAGTAATGAGTGATCTATTTTGGTTAGCTTTCCACTTATCCGCTGGTAGATGCCACCTGTAAAGTAGATGTTGATGTTCTGCAGAAATGAAAACGTTTCTGTATCTGCTATCGTTTTAGTGCTTGAAGCTGTAGTGGTTACGAGGGTGCTGAACTTGTAGTTGTTGTCTGTCAGGTCATATTGGTTGTACTGATTTTTTTCAGGCTTCTTATCTGCGTGGTTATCAGCTCTGGTTTTCTGTCCCTTGACCTTTAATATTACGCCCCAGGTGATATCACTATAAAAATGTGACCGATATTCGACTGCTCCGTCTGGGAGTGAAGAACTGAAGGTAATATAGCTTGATTTTCTCTCAAGGTTGAATAAGCAATTAGTTGTTGTGCCGGTAAGTGATAGTGGTTGGGAACTTGGGATATAGCCTGTCTTTAAATTGTGTGCGTTCAGGCGCGTTTCAGTTGAGAGGTACCTTCCACCAACTCCTGCTCCCCAAGTGTCAATTGTGTGGAAGTCGTTGTTGGTTGTTTTGTAATATACTGGAGGTCTTATTGCTAACTGCTCTTCCGACCACCAATTCTCAATAGAGAAGGAGATTTGGTCGGAATTTGTGAATTCTATTTTTTCATTCATTTTATTACTAGCCTATATCTGATTTATGGAGGCTGGGGGAAATATAAGGAGGGTTGATACTTGAGCCTTAAGATCCTTCTCCAGCTTCCAAAGCATGGGTACTAATGCTGTTGTCTATCTACTGTCATTTCTGACAGTTCGGACAAGCGGTAAAAATCCCGCTCCCGCCGGTCAATGTGACCAACGCCACAGCCGCTGTGCCTGCGCTGATATATAGTTCACCGCTCGAATCCCCTGTCGACGAGTGCCCCATGCTTAACAAAGGATTGTTTCTGGCCTGCGCGCTGATGCTGCTCAGCGCCTGCGATTCATCGACCTCGACCAAAGCGCCGGCCAGTCCTGCGCCAGCGGCGCCAGTTACGACACCCAAGGCCAAGGTCGTGCAGGATGTCGCTACGCTGAAGCAGCGTTACGCCGGTCGAGAACTGAGCGTGGTGGATGTCTCGGAAATCCAGCTCGACGGTGCCAGCACACTGTCGGTGAGTTTCTCGGTGCCGCTGGACCCGGAGCAGAAGTTCGCCGACAAACTGCATCTGGTGGACAGCAAGACTGGCAAGGTCGATGGCGCCTGGGAGCTTTCGGACAACCTGATGGAGCTGCGCCTGCGCCACCTTGAACCACAGCGCAAACTGGTGCTGACCATCGACGCCGGACTGTTGGGGGTAAACGACGCCAAACTGGCCACCGAATACAGCAGTCGTCTGGAAACCCGCGACCTGCAACCGACTGTGGGTTTCGCCAGCCGTGGTACCTTGCTGCCGACTCGCCTGGCGGAAGGTCTGCCGGTAATCGCCTTGAACGTCGCCAGGATCGATGTCGAATTCTTCCGCATCAAGCCCGAATCGCTGCCGGCGTTCCTCACCCAATGGGGCCGCAACAGCAGCCTGCAAAGCTATGAATCGCGTGAGCTGCTGCCGATGGCCGATCTGGTCTACGGCGGCCGTTTCGACCTGAACCCGGCGCGCAACACCCGTGAAACCCTGCTGCTGCCAATTGCCGGCCTCAAGCCGTTGCAACAGCCGGGTGTCTACCTGGCGGTGATGCGCGCCTCCGGCACCTACAGTTACTCGCAACCGGCGACCCTGTTCACCCTCAGCGACATCGGCCTGTCGGTGCACCGTTACCAGAACCGTCTGGACGTGTTTACCCAAGCGCTGGAAGGCGGCAAAGCGCTGGACGACGTCAGCCTCGAACTGCTCGACGCCAATGGCCGAGTGGTCGGTCAGGGCAAAACCGAGAAGGGTGGCCACGCCGAGTTGCCGCTGGCGAAAAAGGCTGAAGTGCTACTGGCCCATCAGGGCGAACAGACCAGCATGCTGCGCCTCAACAGCGCGGCGCTGGATCTGGCCGAGTTCAATATCGGTGGGCCACAAGCCCATCCGCTGCAATTCTTTGTGTTTGGCCCGCGTGACCTCTATCGCCCCGGCGAAACCGTGCTGCTCAACGCACTGTTGCGGGACAAGGATGGCAACGCGGTCAAACCGCAGCCCGTCAGCGTCGAAGTGCGTCGGCCGGATGCGCAGGTCAGTCGCAAGTTCGTCTGGGACGCCGATGCCTCGGGCCTCTATCAATATCAACTGCAACTGGCCGGCGAAGCGCCGACCGGGCGTTGGCAACTGGTGTTCGATCTGGGCGACGGCAAGCCGCAGCTCTACGAGTTTCTGGTCGAAGACTTCCTGCCTGAGCGTCTGGCACTGGAGCTCAAGGGCAGCGATACGCCGATCAAACCCGCCGACACTGCGGAAATCAGCGTCAACGGTCGCTACCTCTACGGCGCGCCGGCGTCAGGCAATCGCTTGAGTGGTCAGGTTTACGTACGGCCATTGCGTGAGGCGGTCAAAGGTTTACCGGGCTATCAATTCGGCTCGGTCACCGAAGAGGAACTGAGCCAGGACCTGGAACTGGATGAAACTGCACTGGACGCCGACGGCAAGGCGGTGATTTCGCTTGAGAGCAAATGGGCCGGGGCCAAGTCGCCGCTGCAACTGATCGTCCAGGCCAGCCTGCACGAGTCCGGTGGCCGGCCGATTACCCGGCGCGTGGTGCAACCGGTCTGGCCGGCGGATCGCTTGCCGGGTCTGCGCGCATTGTTCAATGGCCAGGAAATCAACGGCGATGGCCCGGTCGAATTCGAACTGTTGATGGCCAACAATGAAGGCCAGAAACTGGCCGCCGACAACCTCAAGGTGCGGCTGGTCCGTGAGCGCCGCGACTACTACTGGAACTACTCGGAGAGCGATGGCTGGAGCTATCACTTCAACGAAAAATTCCTCAACCTCGACGAAGAAACCGTCAGCATCAAGGCCGGCGACACGGCGAAGATCAGCTTCCCGGTGGAGTGGGGCCCGTATCGCGTCGAAGTCGAAGACCCGCAAACCGGCATCGTCAGCAGTCTGCGCTTCTGGGCCGGCTACCGTGCCCAAGACAACGCCCAAGGCGGCGCGGTGCGTCCGGACCAGGTCAAACTGGCGCTGGATAAGCCCGCCTATGGCGATGACGATACCGCCAACGTCACCGTGACCCCACCGGCTGCCGGCAATGGCTATTTGCTGGTGGAATCGGCCGATGGCCCGTTGTGGTGGCAGGAAATCGATGTGCCGGCCGAGGGCAAAAGCTTCGCAGTGAAGCTTGATCCGAAGTGGGCGCGCCACGATCTGTACGTCAGTGCGCTGGTGATTCGTCCCGGCGAGCGCAAAGCCAACGTCACCCCGAAACGTGCGGTCGGGGTGCTGCACCTGCCGCTGGACCGGACTCAGCGCAAACTTGGCTTGAGCCTGACGGCGCCGGAAAAAATGCGTCCGAAACAACCGCTGAGCGTGAAGATTCAAGCAAAAAACGCCGATGGCAGCGTGCCGAAACAGGTGCATGTGCTGCTGGCGGCAGTGGACGTCGGCATCCTCAATATCACCGAGTACCCGACGCCGGATCCGTACTCCAGCCTGTTTGGTCGCAAGGCTTATAGCGCCGACCAACTCGACGTTTACGGGCAACTGATCGAAGCTGGTCAGGGCCGTTTGGCCAGTCTGGCCTTCGGTGGTGACGCGGCGCTGGCCAAGGGCGGCAAACGTCCGGACACCAGCGTGACCATCGTCGCCTTGCAAAGCGCACCGGTGACGTTGAACGAGCAGGGTGAAGGTGAGGTCAGCGTCAACATCCCGGACTTCAACGGTGAACTGCGGTTGATGGCCCAGGCCTGGACCGATGATCGCTATGGCATGGCCGAAGGCAAAACCGTGATCGCCGCGCCGCTGATTGCCGAACTGTCGGCGCCGCGCTTCCTCGCGGGTGGCGACCAGACGACGTTGGCGCTGGACCTGTCGAACCTCTCGGGTAAGGCACAGACGTTGGAGGTGCAACTGAGCACCCAAGGCCCGTTGGACCTGATCAACGAGGAGGTGCACCGCGTGCAGCTGACTCAGGGCCAGCGCACTACGCTGCGGATCCCGGTGCGCGCACAGGGCGGTTTCGGTCAGGGCAAGGTCAAGGTGCTGGTCAATGGGCTCGACCTGCCGGGCGAGAACCTGCCGCCATTCACCCGCGAGTGGACCTTGGGCGTGCGTCCGGCGTATCCGGCGTTGCTCAAGCACTATCGTGCGGTGCTCAAGGATCAGCCGTGGAGTTTGCCAGAGGGTGAATTGTCGCTGTTCGACGCGTCCGGGCGTGAGGCCTTGCTCAGCCTGTCGAGCCGGCCGCCGCTGAACCTTGGCGAGCAGATTCGCGCCCTCAAGGCTTACCCTTACGGTTGCCTGGAACAAACCACCAGCGGGCTCTACCCATCGCTCTATGCCGATGCCGCGAGCCTGAAACGGCTTGGTCTGGAAGGCGAGCCGGACGCCGACCGCAAACGCAAGATCGAACTCGGTATCGAGCGCTTGCTGGGCATGCAGCGCTACAACGGCAGCTTTGGTCTGTGGGGCGCCGAGGGTGAAGAAGAATACTGGTTGACCGCCTATGTCACCGACTTCCTGTTGCGTGCTCGCGACCAGGGTTTTGGTGTGCCGCCCGAGGCGCTGAAAAAAGCCAGCGAGCGACTGTTGCGTTACCTGCAAGAACGCAACCTGATCGAAGTGAACTACAGCGAAAATGCCGAGCACACCCGTTTTGCGGTGCAGGCCTACGCCGGTCTGGTGTTGGCCCGTAGCCAGCAGGCACCGTTGGGCGCGCTGCGCAGCCTGTTCGATCGTCGCACCGATGCCCGTTCCGGTTTGCCGCTGGTGCAGCTGTCGATCGCCCTGCAGAAGATGGGCGATCAGCCGCGTGCCGATCAGGCCTTGCTCGCGGGGCTTGCGGCCTCACGCAAACCGAATGACTGGTTGGCCGATTACGGCAGCCCATTGCGCGATCAGGCGCTGATTCTGGCGTTGCTGGAAGAAAACGATTTGGGCAAAGGCAAGCTCGAAGAGCGGTTGTTCGAACTGTCCGATCAACTGGCCGCCAGCCCGTACCTGTCGACCCAGGAACGTAACTCGCTGTTTCTTGCCGGTCGCGGCTTGATCGGTAAACCGGAAGCCAGCTGGAAGGTTCTGGTGAGTGGCAAGGCTGAAGTCGAACTGAACAATGATCGGCCAGCTCTGGGACTGGAAGGCAAGCTGTTGTCATCGGCATTGACCTTGAAAAATGAGGGCAGCGAACCGGTCTATCAGCAACTGACCATTTCCGGGTATCCGGTTCAGGCTCCGGTTCCCGGTGGCGAAAACCTGAGCATTCGCCGCGAGTACCTGGGCATGAACGGCCAGCCGTTGAACCTCCAGGCTTTGGCCAGCGGCGATCTGGTGCTGGTGCACATTGCGGTCGCCGCCAAGCAGCGGGTACCGGATGCGTTAGTGGTGGACTTGCTGCCGGCCGGTCTGGAACTGGAAAACCAGAACCTGGCGCAAAGCGCCGCGAGCCTGGAAAACGCCAGCAGCAAGGTCAAGGAATGGCGCGGTTCGATGCAGAACGCCAGCCTCAAGCATCAGGAATTTCGCGATGACCGTTACGTTGCGGCGCTGAACCTGGACAGCTACGGCACCACGCATTTGCTGTACCTGGCGCGGGCCGTCACCCCCGGCACCTATCGCGTACCGCCACCGCAAGTGGAATCGATGTACCGGCCGAACTGGCAAGCCGTGGGCGAAACCGTGCCGGAGATGGTGATCAAGGGGCGTTAACCGAAAGAGATGATGCATCAGTACATTGTGGGAGCGAGCTTGCTCGCGATAGCGGTCTGGCAGGCAACATATTTGTTGAATGTGAAGCCATCATCGCGAGCAAGCTCGCTCCCACAAGGACGTGGCACTGATTTGGGTTAGTGAACCACCCAGCTCAGCACCCACAACCCCAGTACCAGCCAGATAACCCCAGCGATGATCGACGCACGCATGAAGGCGCGGATCGCCGAGTACAACAGCATCAAACCGATGATCAGCACGAGAATGCTGATGATCGAGGGCTCCATGCCGAGTGCCCGCGACAGCCCGTCGACAAAGTTGCCGCTGGCGTGAGTCAAGGCATTGAACAACCCACTGAGCGTATCGACGATGAACCGGATGACCGAACCCAGCGCCTGGCCGAGCCATTCGAAAAAGCTATCTACCTGCATGTGTGCGTCCTGATGAAAGAGTGGGTGCCAGAGCTGGGCTCTTTGGCCATTGTCAGGGCTGGCGAGCGCCCTTGAAGCATAGAGGTTTGGTGGTTTGAATTTGCGAATAGTAACTGAACGTCTGCGCCCACTGGGCAAGCTTCTGCGTTGGGCTTCAGGTAGCTTGCTGCTTCTGGTCGCGCTGCTGTGGCTGGCTGACCGGATCTGGCCGTTGCCCTTGCCCAAGGACGACCTGGCAAGGGTGGTGCTGGCCGAAGACGGCACGCCGCTGTGGCGGTTCGCCGATGCCAATGGCGTGTGGCGCTATCCGGTGGAAACGTCGCAGGTATCGCCCTACTACCTTGACGCGCTGCTGACCTATGAAGACCGCTGGTTCTATCGGCATCCCGGCGTGAACCCGTTGGCGCTCGGTCGGGCGACGTGGCAAAACCTCACCGGCGGACGGGTGTTGTCCGGCGGCAGCACTTTGTCGATGCAGGTCGCGCGGCTGCTCGATCCGCATTCGCGAACGCTGTTCGGCAAGCTGCGCCAATTGTGGCGTACCGCACAACTGGAATGGCACCTGTCCAAGGATCAGATTCTCAGCCTTTACCTCAACCGCGCACCGTTCGGCGGCACGCTACAAGGCGTGGCGGCGGCGAGTTGGGCTTACCTGGGCAAGTCGCCGAAACACCTGACCCACGCTGAAGCCGCGTTGCTGGCGGTATTGCCGCAAGCTCCGAGCCGCTTGCGTCCGGATCGACACGCGGCGCGCGCGCAAGTGGCGCGGGACAAAGTGCTGCGGCGGCTGGCGCAATTTCAGGTGTGGCCGCAATCGGCGGTCGATGAAGCACTGGAAGAACCGTTGCTGCTGGCGCCCCGTCTGGAACCGAGCCTCGCGCCGCTATTGGCGCGGCGCTTGAACCGTCCGGACAGCCCGCCACTGATTCGCACCACCCTCGACGCCAACCTGCAACGGCGTCTCGAAGACTTGCTGCTGGGCTGGCGCGCACGCCTGCCGGAGTACACCTCGGCGGCGATTCTGGTGGTCGAGGAAGAAAGCATGGCGGTGCGCGCCTATCTCGGTTCGGTGGATATCAATGACGACCGGCGATTTGGCCATGTGGACATGATCAGTGCGATGCGTTCGCCCGGTTCCACCCTCAAACCCTTTCTTTACGGCATGGCCATGGACGCCGGTCTGATTCATTCCGAATCGCTGCTGCAGGACGTACCTCGGCGTTACGGCGATTATCGGCCGGGCAACTTTTCCATGGGCTTCAGCGGCCCGGTGCCGGCCAGCAGCGCGCTGTCGACCTCATTGAATCTGCCGGCGGTGCAGTTGCTCGAAGCCTACGGGCCGAAACGCTTTGCCGCCGAAATGCGTATCGGCGGCATGCCGTTGACCTTGCCGCCACTGGCCGAGCCGAACCTGGCGTTGATCCTTGGCGGTGCTGGTAGTCGTCTGGAGGATCTGGTCAGCGGTTACAGCGCGTTCGCCCGTGGCGGCAAGAGCGCCAACCTCCGTTTGCAGCCCGACGATGAGCTGCGTGAGCGGCCGCTGCTGTCACCGGGTTCGGCGTGGATCGTGCGGCGAATTCTCAGTGGGCAGGCGCGTCCCGACCGCGATCCGCGCGCCGAGTTGGTGCAGCGCCCGGTGCTGGCCTGGAAAACCGGCACCAGCTATGGCTTTCGCGATGCCTGGGCGATTGGCGTCGGGCCGCGTTACCTGATCGGTATCTGGATCGGTCGCCCGGACGGCACGCCGGTGCCGGGGCAATTTGGCCTGGCGTCGGCGGCACCGTTGATGCTGCAAGTCCACGACGTGTTGATCAACCGCGACAGCCAGCGTGGCATCAGCGCGCCGGTAGAACCGGTGCCGTTGAACGTCGGGGTGGCGGCGATCTGTTGGCCACTGGGTCAGCCGATGAGCCGCAATGACCCGAACTGCCGTCGCCAGCGCTTCGCCTGGACGTTGGACGGCACTACGCCGCCGACGCTTCAGGCCATGGATCAGCCGCTGAGCGTGGGACTGCTGGAGAAGGTCTGGGTCAACGCCAAAGGTCTGCGGGTCGACGCCAAATGCCCAGGCGCCGTGGCTCGGGATATTGCCTTGTGGCCGGCACCGCTGGAGCCTTGGCTGCCACGGGTCGAACGCCGTGAAGCGCGCTTGCCGGCCAATGACCCGGATTGCCCAGGGCCAGTGCTGGCGGCGTCTTCGCCGCTGTCGATTGTTGGCGTACGTGAAGGTGATCAACTGCGCCGGCCAGCGGCCAGTCAGGAACTGCTGCGACTGAAGCTGTCGGCACTCGGCGGCAGTGGACGGCGCTGGTGGTTCGTCAACGGCACGCCGCTGGGCGACAGCGCTAATCAAGAGAGCATCAACGCCACCTTTGAGCAGCTTGGGCGCGTTGAGTTGAGTGTGCTCGATGAGGGCGGGCAGACGGCACGGGTCGAGTTCAACGTCGTCGATTAGTCCGCCATCGCGAGCAAGCTCGCTCCCACACTGGATTCGCGTAAGACACACTTTTTAGTTGTCAGTGCAAAACTAATGTGGGAGCGAGCCTGCTCGCGATCTGTCGCGCAGCGACAGCTTGCTTCCTGAGAAAATCGGCCTGAAGCTATACGCCTTCAGGAGAGCCCGATGAACCTTGTTGAACTGACCGAACGCCTACACTGCATCCGTGACCGCAACGACTGGCGGCAATTTCACAGCCCGAAAAACCTGGCCATGGCCGCCAGCGTCGAAATGGCCGAGCTGGTGGAAATTTTCCAGTGGCTGAGCGAAGACCAGTCGCGCCAGTTGTCGGCGGACAAACTTGCCCATGCCGGTCAGGAAGTCGGTGACATCGTGCTCTATCTACTGCTGCTGTGCAGCGAGTTGGGGTTGGACATGGAACAGGTAGTACGCAGCAAGCTGGCTGACAGCGAACGGCGGTTCAGCTGATGAACGACCGTCATTTCGATCAGTTGGCGACCCGTTTCGCCGAAAAAATCTACGGCGGTGCCAAAGGCGCGATCCGTCTGGCGGTGCTTCAGGCCGATCTGGCTGAAGCCCTGCCGGATCGACCATTACGGGTGCTGGATATCGGCGCCGGTCTGGGACACATGTCGTTATGGCTGGCCCAGCGCGGCCATCAAGTAACCCTGGCCGAGCCTGCCGAACCAATGCTCGAAGGCGCCCGCCAGCGCTTCGCCGACGCAGGGCAAACGGCAACGTTTATCCAGGCGCCGTGGCAAGAGCTGCTGGGTCAGCTCACCGAACCTTATGATCTGGTGCTGTGCCACGCGGTGCTGGAATGGCTGGCCGAGCCTCACGCGATTCTGCCGGTGCTGCATCAACTGACGACTAAAGACGGCTGGCTGTCGCTGGCGTTCTATAACCGTGATGCGCTGATTTACCGCAACTTGCTCAAGGGCCATTTCCGCAAGATGCGCAAGAACGACATGGCGGGCGAGAAGCAGAGCCTGACCCCGCAAATGCCGCTGGATCCGCGCGAACTGGCGACGCAACTGGAAGGCTTGTGGCAGGTCGAAACCCAGAGCGGAGTGCGGGTTTTTCACGACTACATGCCGTTGGAATTCCAGGCCCGTGCCGAACTCATCGACTTGCTGGAAATGGAACTGGCCCACCGTCGTCACCCGAGCTTTGCGGGTCTGGGGCGTTACCTGCACTGGATCTGCCGCCCGGTCTGAACCATGGTTCCTGTGGAGAGCATCATGAAACGCCGTTTGGGATTGATCATGCTGTGTCTGGGGCTCGGTGCCTGCCAGGGCAGCAATCCGTATATCGCCAGCTCCAACCCGCTACCGCCGGCCCCACCGCAAGCTGCCAAGACATTTGATCGCAGCGCCTACCCGGCGCCACCGCGTGATTATGCTCGCTACCACAGCTGGGCCTGGCTCAACGGCCGGTTGCCCAACGGCTCGGCCTGGGCCGACTCGGCGCAGATCGCCGAAGCGGTCAGCAATGCGCTGGATCAACGGGGATTGCGTCCGCTGCACGACAATCGTCCGGCCGACCTGTGGGTCAGCGCCGACCTGCACCAGGAAACCCGCCTGAAACAGGTTCAGGACGATTACGGCTATGGCGGCTACGGTGGTTATAACCGTTACGGCAACGGCTACGGCATGTACAACACGGTGCCGATCGTCCGTACCTATCAGGTGCAAGTGCTGGTGATTCGGGTGGACTTGTTCGACGCCGGTACCGGGCAACCGGTCTGGAGTGCCAGCGCTGAAACCGGCCTTCAGGGCAACGAAATCGAGCGCGGTGATGCGTTACGAACAGCTGTGGAAAAGGCGGTAGCGGCGTATCCTCCCAGTTAGGTTCCCTGACTCGAACCGGAGAAAAATCATGTCCCGCCGTCTCTCATTACTGGCGTGCGCTGTGTTGCTCAGCGCTTGCCAATCGACCCAGGTCAATCACGATTTTGATGCCAGCCGCGACTTCGCCGCCTATCGCAGTTGGGCCTGGAAAGAGCCTGCCTTGCAATACCGTCCCGACGATCCCCGGATCAAGAGCGACCTCACCGAACAACGCATTCGCCAGGCGGTTGCCGACCAACTCGACCAGCGTGGTCTGCGCCCGGCAGCTACCGGTGCCAAGGCTGACGTCAATGTGCGGACCTACCTGATCGTCGAGGATCGCCAGCAACAGATCACCACTAATTACGGTGGTGGTTGGGGTGGCCCCTGGAACGGTTACTGGGGCGCGCCGATGTACAACGAAACCCGCAACGTCTCTTACAAGGTCGCCACGCTTCAGATCGACCTGTTCGATGGCAAGGATGGCAAGCTGGTCTGGCGTGGCAGCGATGAGCAGTTGCTCAGCCGATCGCCTCAGCCCGCCGACCGCAGCGCCGCGATTCGCGAGACAGTAGGGCGGATATTGAGCAACTACCCACCGAGATAAAGCGCTTCAATCACCTGCGATAGCAGTTTGCCAGCGCAGTGCCCGAGCCTTGACTACACTGCTTGCACCCCCGGAGGTAGCGCTCGGCAGTGCGCCGGCAAAGGAGTGCTCGATGTCTCCTCGTTTGCAGTTTCGCGGCCCGGCCCGACAACGTGGCGCTATCGGTTTGCTCGCGGCAATGACCTTCGGCCTCGCGCTATTGTTTGCTTTGTTGGTGGTCGACAGCGGCCGGCTCTATCTGGAACAGCGCAAGTTGCAACGGGTGGCGGACAACGCCGCGCTGGAAGCGGTCAGCCGCGGTGGCAACTGCCTGCCGGGCCTGACAGCGGCCAGTTACGCCGGGCAGAGCGCGGCGCGGAATGGGTTCATCGTCAGCAGCACCAGCACCCTGAGCACCACCTGCGGCTCGCTGGTGACGCCGGCGACCAACCTGCGCACCTTCGTCGCCAATGCTGCGAACTCGACGGCCATTCAGGTAGTTGCCACCAATGTGGTGCCGACCAGTGCGGTGGGTGCTCTTCAAGCGTTGTTCAGTGGGGCTTCGGCCAGTGCCAATACCCTGTTGACGGCCACTGCGGTGGCAGCGGCGCCCAAGCCGACGCTGGCGCAGTTGAGTATTCGCAGCTCACTCGTAAGCGTCGACACCGCCAGGTCGAACCTTTTGAATCCACTGTTCTCGAGCCTTCTGGGCGGCAACGTGAACCTGACAGCGCTGGGCTGGGATGGCTTGGTCAATACCGATATCAACCTGCTCAGTTTCATGGACCAGTTAGCCATCGAGCTGGGGGTAACCGCAGGTGATTACACGGCATTGCTCAGCGCGCAAGGAACGGTGACTCAGTTCATCCACGCTGCTGCAACGGTTGCGGGTCAGAATGGTGCCTCGGCCGATGTAACGACGGCTTTGACCAGTTTGCAGCTGGGGACCACCAATGCACCGTCGATCAAACTCGGCGATGTACTTCAACTTCAGGCGGGCAGCTCGGCGGCAAGTCTGGACGCCACGGTGCAACTGTTCCAACTGGTTCAGGGCTTTGTCCAGCTGGCGAATAAAAACGCTGCAGTGACCGCGGTTCTACCGGTGAACGTATTGGGTCTGCTGGGTGTGACGACGCGTATACGAGTGATTGAGCCGCCGCAGTTTTCTGCCATCGGCGATCCGGAGCTGGCCAAGGCTGACCCGTTGGGCGTGAACCGAATCTATGTGAAAACGGCGCAGGTAAGAGTTCTCACAACGGTCGACCTTTCCCTGATCAACGCTGTGTTGCAGCTGGTTAATACGCTGCTGAGCCCGATCATCGTTTCCATTAACACGCTGCTGGCACCGGAGTGTCTGTTGGCAACCTGCACTCAAACAGATCTGCAAATAGCGCCTGAGGGTCTCAATCTGGACGTGGGGCTGGAAGCCGGTGTGGGTAGTAGTTATGTCACCGACTACTCATGTGTCAGTCCGACCAGTAAAAGTCTCACCGCCACCACGGACATTACCGCGCTCAAAGTCAAAGTCGGCAGAATAGACCCCGCGATTTGGCTTTCCTCGTCACCGTTGTCAGCTCTTTCGCCGTTAACCCTGGTCGATATCGGCAGCAAGACTTGCCACGGATTGACCTTTATCTGTGGTCCGCGCACGCCGTTTGCCGGCGGTGGCAGTGAAATCATGATCGATAGCCCGATCGCCGGGACCAGTGACCCGAATTACACCTACAACAACCCCAAGGAAATCAATGTCCCGCCACTGCCGACTCACACCGTTTCGGTATCGGGTGTCGTAGGCAGTTTGAGCGGGACGTTAGGAGGCGTAACGCTCATTCAGCACACGCCGACGATTGGCGGTCTGACGGCTTTCCTGCTCAACACGTTGTCATCGCTGCTGGCAAATGCAACAACGCTGCTGATCGGAGCAATCGATGGTTTGCTCGCGCCATTGGTCGACCCGTTGGTCAACGACCTGCTGCTCAATCTGGGGATCGACGTCAACAAGGTCGATGTGGGTTTCAATTTGACCTGTGGGCAGAAAGGCAAAGCCTATCTGGCGATCTAATCGCTCAGCGCAATCGGCAGTTCGATACAGAACCGCGCGCCCTGGACCGAGTTGCGCACGCTCAGCCGTCCGCCCATGTTCTCGACGATGCCATAGCTCACCGACAGCCCCAGCCCAGTGCCGACACCCACCGGTTTGGTGGTGAAGAACGGCTCGAAGATTCGCTCCAGCAAACGTGGATCGATGCCACCACCGTTGTCTTCCACCCACAGCCGCAGCGAGTTGTGGTCGCGTTCGGCATACAGAGAAATCCACGGCTTGAACGCTGAATCTCCTTCGCGCTTGCTCAGCAGCGCGTCGCGCGCGTTGACCATCAGGTTGATCAGCACCTGTTCCAGCTGATCAACGTAACCGCGTACGTTGGCCTCGAAACCGAACTCGCTGATCCGCAAGTCGACGCCTTTGCCACGCATGCCTTCGGCCAGCAACGCCAGTGTGCCTTCCACCGCTTGTGCCGGGTTGAACAACTGTTGCTCGATCTCCGAGCGCCGGCCGAACACCCGCATGTGATCGACCACCCGTGCCGCGCGCTGGACCTGGGCGTCGATGCGCTTGAGTTTGTCTTGCAGGTAATCGATCTGCACATCGCCGCTGCTCAAGCGCTTGAGCACGTTGACGATGGCCATGCGCATCACGTTCAGCGGCTGGTTGATTTCATGCGCCAGCCCGGTGGCCATCTCTCCAAGGGTGGCCATTTTTGCGCTTTGCGTGAGCTGTTGCTGTGAGCGGCGGACCTCAGTGTTATCGCGGCCCACGGCCTGGATTTCCACCAGACGACCCTGCTCATCGAACACCCCGCGATCCGACCAGACCCACCAGGCGTGTTCGCGTCCGGGAAGTTGCAGGCTGATCTCGGCAGTGCTCACCGGAAATTCCGGCGTCAGTTGGCGCAATCGCTGTACAAAGGCTTCACGCTGTTCGGCCGACAACCAACTGCCCAGATCGACACCGGGCAGTTGTTCGGGAGCGCATTCCAGGTACGTCGCCAACGGACGATTGCCAAACGTCAGCGTCAAGTCGGGACGGTAGCGGCAGATCATCGCGGGCGAATCTTCCACCAGCATCCGGTAACGCTCCTCGCTTTGCTTGACCTGTTCGCCAGCCTGGGTCGCTTCGGTGACATCCAGCCACAAGCCGACCACCTCCACCGGCAGCCCGAGATCATCGCGCAGCAACTTCGCTTCATCGAGCAGCCAGTGGTAGTCGCCACGCTGATCGCGCAGACGGTAACGCGCGCGTACGGATCCCTCGCGCAGCAACTGGCGGGTGCGCTCGAAATACAGATCGCGGTCTTCAGGATGAACCCGCTCGATCATCGCGTTGTCAGCAAAATCGTTCAGGTTCCAGCCGAGCAACGGCAGCAGGCTGTCGCTGAAAAAACTCGGTTGCAGCGCGCCTTCGACATAGCGCTGCACGTAGATCACCGCCGGCGAACTGGCGATCAGGTTGTCCAGCCGGGCATGGGCAGCGGCGGCTTGCTGTTGTTGATTTTTGATGTCGCTGATGTCGAGCATGAAACCCACCAGCCGCCGCTGCTCACCCACGCCCAGCGCCTGACCTTGCAAGCGATACCAGATCGGTGTGTGGGCGTCGTCGGGTCGGTGCGGGCGCACGCACAGCAGTAAGGTTTTGCCGTGTAGTTGCAGGTCTTGCACGCGGCTGGCCAGCTCTTGGCGGTCGGCCGGATGGATCAGCGTCAACCACTCAGCCAGCGGTAACCGGGCGCTCTCCAGACGCAGAGTGAGGGCCAATTGCGGCGCCAGTTGAACCTCGTCAGTGTGGCCGAACAGCTCCCACCAACCGGTGCCGAGCAAGCCTTGCAGGGCTTCGAGTCGTTCCAGTTGCTGATGTTGATGCTGCTCGCGCAAACGCCCCAGTAGCGGCCCGGCCAACGCTGCGGCCAGCAGCAACCAGTCACGCTCGCTGAGCTCCGGAGCGCGCTGTTGCACCGGGTAAAAGCCACAGAGCAACCAGGCCGCGACACCGTGATCATCGCGATAAGGCACCAGAAACCCATCGGCATTACCGAAAGTCCCCTGCAACCGCGGATGCTCGCTGAGGCCGTGAACAACACTCAAACGCAGCGGGGTGTTACCGCTCAAACTGTCCAGGCTGGTGCCCAGCGATTGACCGGTTTGCCACAGCTCGGGCGCATCGTGTGCGCTGTACTGACTGTAGATCAGCCAGCTTTGTTCTTGCTCATCGAGCAGGGCGATGGCGACACAAGGGATGTGCCAGCGCTGAGCCAATCCCTGTAGCTGCTCGGTCAGAACGTCCGGCAGGCGCATCAGGCTGCACAGGCGAAGCTGTTCGCTCATGTGTCCCTCGAACACCTGACACTCCTCGCGACTGTGGGCCTGTTGACGTTCGTGGAGCAGATCGCCAATGTCGAGCAACTGCAGCAGCCAGCCATCAGGCGCCGGCTGAACCCAGCCGCGCAGGTGCAAGGTTTGTCCGCCGATGCCGCAGAAGTCCAGGTCCAGACTTTGGCCTTGCCAGTCAGCGGGTGTGCCTTCGACGGCCAGGTGGCTGTGGGGGAGCAGGTAGTTGATCAGCAGCGGGGACTGGTCGGCGGGCGGATGCTGCGCCAGCGCATGGCGCAACGGTCCACTCATTTGCAGTACCCGGCCCGCCGCGTTCAATTGCAGGTGCAACCCGATGGGCTGCGCGGCCAGGCTGTGGGGCGTGTCGGGCTCCTGGAACGGCGGACGATTGAGCAGCCGGCCGAAGAGCTTTTCCCCAGGCGTCAAAATTGAAGACTCGATTGTGCAGTCAGATTCGTCGGCAGATTGGGCACGGTGCCGACACCTGGCAGGACGAGGAACGGGATGACTTGATTGAGCTTGCTAGTGGGGTAGTTCACGCTGACCGTCAGCAATCCGCCTGCGCTATAGGTCACCGAGGCGTCCGCGCCCGCACCATAAGTGATGTTGAAAGCGCTCGGCACCCAAGACAGTTGTAGCTGTAGTGCCTGGGTTGCCATGTCCACTATGGCCGTTTGGTAGCCTGGCGTGTTCGGGTCTAGCGAGACGCTGCGCCGGACCGCCTCGGCGGTGGCCTCGTGGAACGATTGCATCAGCAACAGCGGCACGCTGTAGCTGACGATTCCGTAAAACACCGCGAAAAAGATCACGAATACCAAGGCGAACTCAATCGCCACAGCGCCTTTTTGCTTTCTAGGGAGGCCTGATTTCATGAGTGCGTCTACCCTGACAACGACTACGTGGTATCAGCATAGAATCATTCAGCCAAAGCGGACGATTTTTACCAGATGCAGAGTTTTGTCCTACTGATCTGGCTGGCGCTCTGCGCGGCGCAGGATGTTCAGCAACGGCATATCGCCAACAGCCTGACGTTGGGAGCAGGGTTGTTGGCGCTGATTTATTTGCTCTGGACCGGCACCACCTGGCTGGGCGCGCCGGCAGCCCAGGGTGGTTGGGCACTGTTGCTGGCGCTGCTGTTTACCGTGCCCGGTTATGTGTTGGGGCGGATGGGGGCCGCTGATGTGAAGCTGATGGCGACGATCGGTCTGGCGACCGACAACCTGCATTTACTCGGCAGTTTTATCGGCGCCGGGGTAGCCAGCTTACTGTGGTTATTGATCGCTCCAAAAATCTGGCCGCATATGAGTCAAGGACTTAGAGATCGTCTTCAGTACCTGGCGCCAGAACTGTCAAAAAATCCACCCTTCGCGCCTTTCGTGCTGATCGGCATGCTGCTGACGCTGCCTTGGATCCACTAGTCGCGTGGCGCGACTAGCGCTATGTACATAGTAGGAAAGTAGGTCTACTTTCAACTCGGAGCCTGTACAACCTGCCGTTGTCGGTACAGGAACTGACAGTCTTCGGACAGGGCATGGAGTTGCAAGTGAACAAGCCTACCTCTGCAGTAAAAGTGCTGGTGGTCGATGATCAACCGTTGATAGTGGAAGAGCTTTGCGAGTTTCTTGAAAGCAGCGGCTACCGTTGCGTCCCGTGTGAGTCCAGCCAGCAAGCCATCGCGCGCTTCGGCGAAGACGTCGACATCGGCCTGGTGCTTTGTGATTTGCACATGCCCGGGCTCGACGGTATTCAACTGGTTCAGGAGCTGCAACGCATCGCCGGCAAGCACCGGACATTCGAAGCCATCATGCTGACCGGCCGTGCCGACAAACAGGATGTGATCAAGGCATTGCGCGCCGGGATCGCGGACTACTATCAGAAGCCGATTGACCTGCAAGAGCTGCTCGAAGGGGTGCAGCGCCAGGAAGTCGCGCTCCAGGAGCGGCAAAGAAGTCTCCAATTAGGGTATTTGAATCAGAAGTTGCAATGCCTTTCGGAATCCATCGATGACCTTTATCAGGACCTCGATAAAGTTCGCCGTGCTCCGCTTGTGTCGCCATCCGGGAGTTCAGGCGGTGAGGTGGATCGTGAGGGGATGCCGGCGATTTTCAATCAGCTGTCGCCTCGGCAGCTTGATGTGGCCCGATTGGTGGGCAAGGGGCAGACCAATTACCAGATTGCCTGTGAGTTGGGGATTACCGAGAACACGGTGAAGTTGTATGTGTCGCAGGTGCTGCGGTTGACGCATATGCATAATCGGACGCAGTTGGCGTTGGCTCTGTCGCCGAGTGGTTCTGGGGGGCGGGCGCGGGTGACGGCGCACTAGGCTTTGGGGTACATATCCGTTGCTGCGGTAACGGCCACTTAGGGTTTCGCCTGACGGCGACTCACTTTTTTTACAAGCGCCTAAAAAAAGTAAGCAAAAAAACGCTCGCCCCAAGCGTCCGGCACCTCGCCTAGGCTCGGCGTTCCCTCGCTCCGGTGTCCATCAGGGGGCATCGCCTACGGTCTGCTTCGCGACGACCTCCTCTCGATGTGTCCGGCTGCGCCGTACGGCGCTGTGCGCCAACCCCCTGATGAACACCTCCACTCGGCCTCCCGAAAGGGGCGGGTGGATCACAAGCAAAGCACGGCGGCCTGACAGCCGGCCTGAGTGGTAAAGGCGCGCCACTGGTGATGATCTTCGTAGGAGCTGCCGCAGGCTGCGATCTTTTGATCTTGCTCGATTGTTTCTACGTTATTGGGGGTTGTGTAATGCCCGTAGGAAGCGGCTTGAACTCGATGACAGCATCACGAGCAACGTAGAAATCTCCGACATGTCTTTCAGGTTGCCGCTCGGAAGCGCCACCTCTAGCCTTTGAACGTCGCTGCCAATTCAGCGTCCGGGCGTCGCGGCCCGAATAACTTGGTATATCCATTTCATATTCGGAGTACCGACATGCATCCATCCATCCCCAATCCCCCCGAAACCGACGACGTTTCCCCCTACGATTCTCCCGACTCGAAAAAACTCCACGACGCTGCCCACCGTGCCCTCGATCATTACCTGAAACCGACCCTTGTGAAGCTACGCTTCAGCGATCTGCATTCGGACAGGTTGTTTGCCGTCAACCCGGATATCGACACCGAAAGTCTGTTGGCGAACGCTTCCGAAGACCTGGCCTCCGTCAAAGCTATGGCCGCCGATCTGGCATTCGAAATCGAAGGCTCGCGACGCAATGTGGCATTAGGCATTTGCAGGATGCTTGATGGAATCCGGCTGCTGGTAGACCGAGCGCTGGACAATCTGGATCCTGAAGAACCAGCGGAATATGTCGTCAAACCTTAACCGCTTGGGACGGCACCCGTAGCAGCTGTCGAGCCCGCGAGGCTGCGTTCGAGGACGCAGTCCTCGTAAATCCTATACACGCGGACTGCCTGATAGAACGCGTTGCCCGATTTTACGACCGCTTCGCGGCCGAACGCAGCCTCGCGGGCTCGGCAGCTGCTACGAGCGGCTACTCCGCCTGATGATGCGGCTCTAAGGCGCAAACGCCCGGGCAATGGCGGTGAAGCCTGGGCTAGCCAAAACGATCAATAACATAAAAATAATTTTCTCCCCTTTGTCTCCTGAAGACAGGCCGGAACACATGTTCAAGTGTGTCAACTGCGACCTTGGTCAGCAAACGTCCTGCATGCATCAGATATGGCAAATCAGCACCGCTTGTCGGAACTGTCAGTTCTTACAGGGTGTAAATGCCCTTGATTTACGCTTTTATTGGCTTGGTTCTAACATTGTATAAACTTTGGCGGAGACAAAAACATGTCAATTCAACAACGTGAAAATTCCCCTGACACCCAGGATAGACAGTTATCTTCCCCCACTACAGGCAGAGAAGTGTCGCGTAAAAATCTTGAATTCATAGGGCCAGTAGGACAGAGTCACGAAGATACACTTATTGAGTTGGCGTTTTATGGCCCGGGAGGCGACTATGTTCATCGAATGGCGCCAATAGTTTATAATCCTTGGAGATATAAAGCAGACTTTGAACTAAAGATCGGAAATTACTACATTCACTACCGCTATCACCTGAGGAATGGCACTCCTTCATACTGGTACAACTCTGGAGTTTTCACTGTAACAGCGTAAACCTCATCACGAATTATGGGGGATAAACACTTTTGATCCTGCCTGGTCTCGGAGTAGGTTGATACCTGTTTCACCCTAATGCCTGATGCACCGCATCGGGCGTTTTGTATTTCAGCGATGGGTGAGGCTGCTCGCTGTTATAGATTGATCATTTCGTGGTTGGGCGTAAGTATTTACACATCTTTTCGTTCTAACACCCGTAGCAACTGCCGGGTGTCGTGCTCATCGCTTGCGATTCTAAGGCGCAAACGCCCTGGCAATGGCAGTAAAGCCCGGCCCCGCCAATACGATCAATAAGGCTGGAAACAGAAACAGCATCATCACCACGGACATCTTGGCGGACATTTTCGAGATGTATTCCTGCAAGCGCGTCAGGCGTCGGTCGTCGAGTAACTGCTTGAGCGTGAGCAGCGATTTCATGGCGCCGCCGCCTTGATGGATCAGTTGCTGGAGGATCACGCAGGTGTCGGTGAACTCGTCCACGGCCAGCAGTGTCGCGGTCTTGTGCAGCTCCTCGCCGAGCTCCAGACCGGAGTCGACCCGAGTCAGGATCAGCCGTAGTTCACTGGTCAGTTCCGGCAGCAGTTTGTGCGCCTCGGTGCTGAGCACACGCAAAGCCTGCTCTATGGCCATCCCCGATTCGAACAGAATCCGTAGCAGTGGAATGAAGGTCGAAATCTCGATGGCAATATTTTTTTGCCGACGGTTTACGGCGTAGGCCAATAGCCGTTTGGGCAAGAGATAACCCAATCCGGCTCCCAGCAACGGAGCGAGCCATTGGTTTTGCGCGTTGGGGTAGAACACCTGTTCAAAGAATACCGCCAGCCCGAGCACCAACAGGGGCGTGCCGATCTGGCAGGCGGCGAACAACGAGCGCTCGCTGGATTTGCGCCAACCCAGGCGCGTGAGCAGGGTTTGGGTCTCGCGGTCGATGCTGACCGACCGCTGGCCGAACTTGCTGTCCCCGAGCGCCCGCAACCAGCTGCTGAATTTGCTTTCCTGCACCGCATGCCCTTGCAGGCGTTGGGCGACGTGCCGCTCACGCCGTCGCTGTTCCAGCAGATTGCCAAGCACCAGCACCACGGCCCCCAGGAACAGCAATGCGCTCACCACTAAGGCCATCTCAGATACTCCGCAACATGCGCCACAGCGCCAGGCACCCGACGATCTGCAAACCCACCGCGGCGATCAGCATGTGTTGGCCGGCGGGGTCGTGCCACATGCCCAGCATGTAACCGGGGTTGGTCAGCATGAAGTAGCTCGCGATGAGAATGGGCAGCGACGCCAGAACCCAGGACGTCATTCGGGTTTCACCAGTCATGGCCCGGAGCTGACGGGCGCCTTGCTCGCGTTCACGAATCAGTTTCATCAGGTTCTCCAGCAGCTCGCTGGCGTTGCCGCCGTAGCGATGATTGACCTTCAATCCCAAGGCAAACATGCGCAGCTCATCCTGATCAAAGAGCTCGGCAAAATCGTGCACCGCGTCGGGCAGGCTGACGCCTAATTGCACGTTGCGCTGAATCCGCCCCATCGATTTTTTAAGCGGGTCGGCGCTGGCGTCGATGCCTCCCATCACTGCGTCGGCCAGGGTGCGGCCGGATTTGAGACTGCGCACGCTGTGATCGAGCAACTGCGGCAACTGTTCGATCATTCGCCTTAAGCGACGTCGGTAACGCCAGGCAATGTACAAACGCAATGCCAAGGGCGGCGCCACCAACAGCATCAGTAGACCAAGCCAGCTCTGTGCAATAAATCCGATCAGGCACAGGGTGGCCCAGAGCACCAGCCACAGCGCCAGACGCTCGGTCGGGCGGCCAAGGCCCGCGCGCAAAAAGGCCCGTTCAAGGCCAGCCCACGCGGGTTTCTTGATGATCAACTGCGGTTGCCCCTGGGCCAGTCGATTCAACACGCGTTCGGTGCTGGTCTTGCGCAGGCCCTGATAGAACAGCCGAATCGACAGTCCCAGGAACACCACGCACATCAGGCTGAGCAGTATCGGGCCGATCATCACACAAGCCTCGTCAAGTCAGTTGAGGGGCAGAGACAACTCATGGCGCAGCTTGTCGCCCGCGGGGTTGGCCGCTTCGCGCAGAAAGCCGAAGCCGGTTCGTCGGTCGAAACGAAACAGCGTGTTGGTGACGTAGATGTCCTCGCGGATACCCACCACTTCCACCACCTCGCTGACGCAACGCCGGCCATCCGGCAGGCGCGTCAGTTGAATCACCACATCGAGTGCCGCGCAGACCATCTGTCGCAGCGTGCGTTCGGCGATCTGACGCCCGGTCAGGCCGACCAGGGTCTCCAGGCGTAACAGCGCATCCTGGGCGTTGTTGGCGTGCACGGTGCTCATCGAACCGTCGTGACCGGTGTTCATCGCGGTCAGTACGTCGAGCACTTCAACGCCACGGATTTCGCCAAGGATGATTCGGTCCGGGCGCATCCGCAGGGCGTTGCGGATCAGGTCGCTGGCTTTCACCTCGCCATGGCCCTCGGCGTTGGGTGGACGGGTTTCCAGGCGTACGACGTGAGGGTGGCCCAGTTGCAGTTCGGCGACGTCTTCGATGGTCACCAGACGTTCGTGAGTGTCGATCAGCTGGCTGAGAATGTTCAGCAGCGTGGTTTTGCCGGTGCCGGTACCACCGCTGATGAGGATGTTGCAGCGTTTGCCCACCGCTTCTTGAATGAAGTCGAAGATCGCCTGATCGATGGTTTGCATCGCCATCAGGTCGCTGCTTTTAAGCATGTCCTTGCGAAATTTGCGAATCGACAGACACGGTCCGTCCAGCGCGATGGGCGGGATGATTGCATTGACCCGGCTACCGTCGGGCATGCGCGCATCGACCATCGGCGAGGATTCATCCAGACGCCGCCCCAGTGGCGCGAGGATGCGTTGCATGACCCGCTCGACGTGATGAGCGTCGATGAAGCGCAGATCACTTTGGTGCAATACACCGTCACGCTCGATGAACACCCGGTGCGGACCGTTGACCAGGATTTCGGTCACGGCCGGGTCGCGCAACAGCACTTCCAGCGGACCGAAACCGGTGAGTTCGTCGACGAGTTCTTCCGCCAGGCGCTCCATTTCATAACGCGAAATAGCCAGGTGCAGACGGGCGATGTATTCGGCGACTTTATCGGTGACGAATTGCGAAAGAATCTGACGCGAGCCTTCCAGCAGGTTTTTTCCGGACTCTTCGATGGCATCGATGATGTAGCGATGCAGCACCAGTTTCAGGCCTTCATGATCGGTGTTGCCGATCGGGCTCTGAGTCTGTGCGCCGAAGAGTTTTTCACCGCTCATTTGTTGCCCCGCAAGCGATTCAGCCAACTGACTTTTGGGGTGGCCAGGCTTTCAGAGCGCTTGGCCAGACGTTCACCGAGGGTGCGCAAACTTTGGGTCAGCACCTCGCGCGGGGCCAGCTCGAACAGGGACACGCCCTGGTTTTTTGCGTTGAGCCGAACCTCGGGGCTGTAGGCCAGGACGGCGATCACTTCCAGGCCAAAGGTCTTGCCTAGGGTGTCGGAATCCGGGGCCGCGTGGCGCAGGTAGCGGTCGACCAGCAATTGCGCGTGTTCAAGCTTCATGCCTTTTTCGCGCCAGAGGTTGAGCACCGTCAGGTTGCGCCGGCAATCGAGCACGCTCTGGTCGGTGTACCACAGCAGCTTGTCGCAATGGCTGACAAACGTGCGCAGGGCTTCGCTGTCGGGTTGACCGGTGAGGTTCACCACGATGTGCTGAAAGTGTTGGCGCAGGGCGCTGAGCAACATGTACAGCTCGGCGGCGCTGGTGCGCTCCAGCGGTTCGTCGTTGTTGGCGTAGGCGAGGATTCGCAACCCGGCTTCGGCGCTGGTGAAGGCGCTGTCGATCAGCGTCGCATCGAGGCGCCGAAGATGCCGCAGTGCATCGCCAAAATGAAATGAACTCTCCAGCCCCAGCAGCGCCAGGCTGTCACCACGAGGCAGGCCAAGGTCCAGCAGCAAGGTTTGCTGGCCGCTCTTCTGGATCACCAGGGCCAGGTGTCCGGCGAGCAGGGCACCGTCGGCGTTGCTTTGGGTACCAAACAGCACCGTCAGGCCACCCAGTTGGGTGTTGGGGGCGACCGGCGGCAGACGTTTACTCAGGCGTCGCACCAGACCTGAGACTTCGCTGGCGCGTGAGCCGTAGGCAACGAAGTCCCGAGCCCCGGCGCGCATGGCGTTAAGCACCAGCTGATTGTCCATGCCGTCGCCCAGCGCGACGATCGCCAGCATCGGTTTGGCTTCCAGTGCGCCTTCGATCAACGCACTCTGGGCCACTACATGCTCGCGGTCGAGGCCGACGAACACCAGGCTGGCAAAGGTTACGTCCACCAGCGCCAGCAGTTCATCGAGGCTGCCGCCACCGGCGCTGACCACTTGGCCCAAGGGCGCGAGTGCGCCTTGCAACCACTCAAGGTCAGTGCTGTTGCGGGTAATCGCAAGGAACGTCTGGCTCAGGTTCTGGATCATTGTGAGGGTCCACTGCGTTTATCGAAGTTGCGGTTTTTGAGGACCTGCATCCTTGCTCGATCAAGGGGTTTGTTGGGTCACCTGAATGCCGCGTATGACCTCAATGCTGCGCCGTGACACCGCCACCGGACTTGCACTGACGATGTTTTTTGGGGTACTGCCCAAGGCCAGTTGGGTGAACTGGAACAGCTGAGTGTTGGTGGCATTCAGGAGGGAGGATGAATCGCTTTCACCTGCCCAGTATTTGGCCAGGAGCTGCTCTTCGCTGCTACGCACGGCCAGGCGTAAGGTGCCGACCTGAGTCGCCAGCATCATTCGACTGAGCAATTGTTCGGGCACCGCCAACACTACGCTGCGGGCCGCGATACGACGTTGGTCCTGTTTGAGTTTTTCATCGGAGCTGGTGGCAGGGGAGGCGGGTTTGCCGTCGTTGGTCAATCCGAATTGCTCGCCCACACCCAGTACCCGCATGGCCGGTATGACGATTTGCGCCGATTGCTGCGCGTTGGTGGTGTCCTGACGCAGGAACAGCAGAACATCGACGTAGTCGCCCGGGATCAGTTGTCCGGCAGCGCCGATTACTTCGTCCACCGCCACCGCGAGCGCACGTTCATCACTGTGGATCATCCGTGCCAACGCTCCGCCGGCCTCGAAGCTGTCGTTGCTCAGCCAGGTGCCCGCGCTCAGGCGTCGCCAAGGGATACGGCCAACGGCCTGGTCTAGCCTGCTCAAGCTGCCAACGGGGGCGTTACGGAGTTTTTCCAGGGTCAGGTCAGCGGCGGTGAGGGGGGTAAAAGGCAAGACATCATGCACCAGCACGACGACGGGTTGGCGGGTCTGGTCTTCTGCGCTTGTCAGCGTTTTTTCCACCGCGACGGTGACAGGGGCGGCGACGGGGTCGGTAACGGCTGCGGGTTGTCGGCTTAGCACCAATCCCCAGTACCCGACAATGACGGCGCCGAACAACAGCAGTCCAGCCAGACTCATGGTGACACGACTGTTCATGACGGCTCTCCCTTTCCTGCTGCATCACTGGCTCGTGAACTTCAACGAGATCATTTCGCAATCAGGCAGCTATGAACATGTAACTGTTTGGCTATTTGAAAGTAGCGCAGCAAAGTCAAAACGCCATCACCGGTCAAAAAATAACTCACGAACCGATGAGACGCCCTTGTTTGTGTGCCGGTTTTTGGGCGCCAACATTCCGATTAATACTTTGTGATTAACCGCTTATTACACTTGCTGGAGTGGGGTTTGTTGACAATGCTCCGATGGCATAGAGCAATCATGTTGTGCCCCCGTTACATCGGCGCCCTCTGGCGCAAAGGAGAAGTTGTATGTTCCTTAACGTCATGCGGTATCTGTACATCCGCTTCCAGCTGTTCATGACCCGGACCGAGGGCGCTTCAGCCATTGAATATGCGCTGATCGTCGCGATGGTGGCGTTGGTTGTGATTGCCTTTGTCGGACCGATGGGCAACTCGGTGAAAGGCACCTTCAACAAGGTCATCACTTCACTGGGTGGGACGGTTGTGCCCTGATCGATTGTTCGTGCTCCCATCCGATTGCTTGCTCAGTGAAAGGAGTTGCACATGAACGCTTCTTCGCTCCCGCGCCAACAGTTGCTTCTGGTGGACGATGAAGAAGACGCCCTGTTGGAACTTGCGGAGTTGCTGGAGGGCGAGGGCTTTTGTTGCTTCACTGCAACGTCGGTCAAACTCGCGTTGCAGCACCTGACCCGTCACCCCGATATTGCGTTGGTTATCACCGATCTGCGCATGCCGGAAGAAAGCGGCATGTCACTCATCCACCGTCTGCGCGAGCACACCTCCCGCCAGCACTTGCCCGTGATCGTGACTTCCGGTCATGCCGACATGGACGATGTCAGCGACATGCTGCGCTTGCAGGTACTGGACCTGTTCCGTAAACCGATCTATCACGTGCGCTTGTTGGAAACCCTGGACAACCTGTTCCCGCAACCGAAGTTGTACCAGGTCAGTCCTTAGCGCCATTGGAGTGTTCTACTCCTTGCAGGAGAAGTCGTATGTTCCTTCAATTGGTGCGGTACCTGTTCATTCGATTCCAGTTGTTCATGAGCCGGACCGGGGGCGCTTCGGCGATTGAATATGCACTGATCGTCGCGATGGTCGGCCTGGTCGTTGTGGCCTTTGTCAGTCCGTTGGGAGATTCGGTGAAAGCCACCTTCAACAAGGTCGTCGGTGCATTGGGCGGGACCCCCGTGGCCTGATTTATTGAGAAATTGACGTCATCCATTTGGCATATTTTGATGGTGTCTAAATGATGGCACCTGTATATTGCCCGCGCCTGAACCAGCCCCCGCTGGTTGGCCGGTATGGATGCCTGAAGGAAGCTGGGCGCGCCTACTGAAAACGCGTCCTCTATATGCTTCTGAAGGGAATCTGCATTGAACACCTCTTGCCTGCGCCGCTCAGTTCTGGCGCTTTCTGTGGCTGCTGCCGCCATTCACACCCCTGCCATTGCCGCACCTCTCAACTTGATCAACGACGGCCCGATCACCATCAACGGTGACGATTCTTATGGCATCAAGGATCAAGGCAGCGTTGTTACCAACAACTTCCTGAACTCGGGCAATATCGCTGTCAGCGGGAAGAACGCGACCGGGGTGGCACTGATCGGCACCCAAATAGGTAACAGTGTGATCAACGAAGGCACGATCAAGGCCACAGGCGCCAATGCTGTGGCGTTGCGACTGGATGGCGCTACGTTCGGGTTTGCATCCAGGAACGACTCCTCGAGTATTAACAATACCGGCCTTATCTCCGGCGAAAGGTTCGGCATTCAAGTTCGTAATCAACAGACCACTTACCCTCTCCTGTCGATCGGCCAATCCCGTGGCTCGATCGAAGGCGGTGATGCGGCCATTCAGATCGATGACGGGAAAGCTTATTTCTACTGGGATGGCGGTAACGTCAAAGGCAACCTGATGGGCCTTTCCGGAGTGTTGATCAATGGTGATGTGAACTTCGACGGTTCGACCATCAAAGCGGATTACGTCACGGTGGAAAAGGGCGAGCTGACGCTGCAACAGGCCCACACCACGATCATCGGCGAATTTGACATGGAAGAGCCGACTTCGGTGCTGCATATGTTCCTGGGCAACGACACCAACCCCAATCTTCCGGTGCTCAAGGTCACCGGCCTGGCGGATATCGGCCCAGGTGCTCGTCTTGAGTTGAAGGCGCGCTCCGAAGACTTCCGTACGGCCAATGGCGGTACCCGCTACACCTTGATCAGCTCTGGCAAACTGGTTGGCGGTGAGAACCTGACGGTGGTGTCTTCTTCGGCGTTGCTGGAAGTGAAGAACTACGGCGTCGAGGGCAACGACGTGAAGGCGCTGGTCAATGCCAAAGGTGATGCCGTCGTGGGGCAAAACGTTCTGAATGCCGGTGGTTCATCGAACGCCGCCAGCGCGGCTGAGCGTGTCTCGAATGGCTTGATGGCCAAGCTCGATGAACGCGATCCGGTGTTCCAGGCCTTCGCCAACGCCAGTAGCGATGCCGAACTGGCCAAACTGGCTGAAAAACTCACTCCGGACGTCAGTGGCGGCGCGACCCATGCTGCAGTCAGCGGTCAGTCGTTGATCAATAGCGTGATCAACACTCGCTCCAGCAGTGCGCGCAGCGGTTTGTCCTCGGGTGACGTACTGGCCGAAAAAGGTGTGTGGCTGCAAGCTCTGAGCAGCGACGCCGATCAAGGTTCGCGCAGCGGCGTCGACGGTTACAGCGCCAACAGCCACGGTGTCGCAGTGGGCGCCGATGGCCAGTTGAATGCCGACACCACGCTGGGCATTGCGTACAGCTACCTGAGCAGCAACGTGAAGTCCGACGCCGGGAGCAAGACCGACGTTATCGGTAACGCGCTGACGCTGTACGGCAACTGGACCCACGACAACTTCTTCGTCGACACCTCGCTGACCTATGGCTGGAACAGCAACGAGTCCAAACGCTATATCGCCGGCACCCGTGCCGAAGGCGATTACGACAGTGACATCTTCGGCGTGAACGCGTTGGCCGGTTACACCTTGCGCTTCAATCAGCAGGTGTTGCTGGAGCCGCAGATCGGTGCGCGCTACGCGAATGTGGCGATCGATTCGTACCGTGAAAAAGGCAGCTCGGCCTCGCTGAACGTCGGCAGCCAGCGTTATGAGGTCGGTGAAATGGGCCTCGGCGCACGCCTGGCCGCGGCCTTCGATGTCGGTGCCGGCAGCCTCGAACCCGAAGCCAAGGCCATGGCGTGGCACGACTTCATCGGTGACCAGGCCAACACCACCTCGACCTTTGTGCTCGGCGGCACGCCGTTCACCACCAGCGGGGCCAAACCTGCGCGTGACAGCTATGAACTGGGTCTGGGCGCAACCTACCGGATCGGTGCCTGGAGCGTGGGCGGGTCGTATGATTACCTGACCAAAGCCGACTTCAACGCAGACACCTTCACCGCCAAGGTTCGCTACGATTTCTGATGCTTCGCCGCACACAAAACGACCCGCCATGAGCGGGTCGTTTTGTGTGTGCTGTCTGGTCTTTTGAAGCGTGCGGTTTTGATATCAGAACTTGCCGCTCGCGTAGCCGCCATCGATGGGCATGACCACACCCGTGACGTAGGACGACTGATCGCTGAGTAGCCAGAGTACGGCGTTTGCCACTTCATCCGCCGTACCGAAGCGTTTCATGGAGGTGACGTTGATTTTTCTTTGGGTGTTTTCCGGTGCTGCCTTCAAGCGTGCTTCGCTGTTCATGCCGCCCAGAATAGGGCCAGGGGCAACCGCGTTAACGCGAATGCATCCGCCATCTTCCAGCCTGGCGTTTTCGATTGACGCCACTTGGGTCATGCCGTTGATCGCCTGTTTGCTGGCGACATAGGCCACCTGACCGCCAATAGGGACCACGCCGGCACAGGACGATGTGTTGACGATGGCGCCTGTTCCCCGGCCGAGCATGATTTGCAGTTCATGCCTCATGCAGTGGTAGGTGCCGTTGACATTGATGTTCATCACCTTCATCCAGTCATCCGGGCACGAGTCCGCCAGCGCGCCATAGCGGGCGGTCACTCCGGCATTGTTAAAGGCGCAATCGAGCCTGCCGTAGACGGATCGAATGGTGTCGAATGCCTGTTCTACCTGAGCCGGATCGGCTACATCGCAGGCAATGAACCGGCAACGTTCGCCCAGCCGGTCTGCCAGCTGCGCACCTTTTTCTGCGTCTCTGCCGAACACAATCACATCGGCTCCCGCCTCGATCAGGCGTTCGCTGACGCCCTCGCCAATCCCGCTGGTTCCGCCTGTTACCAGGCACACTTTTCCTGTGAAGTCGTACATGTGTCGCATCCTTATGCCAACGAGGGTCTCAAGTATTTCGGGTTCACGCAGCAATACACCCGGTCCAGGCGCGGATTACTTTTGTCGCTGAAGCATTTACTGTCCCACTGGCATTTATGGATGTCGCTGGAGCGGCCCTGAAGCGTTTTGTTAATCAGGTCGTTGTCGGCGAACAGAGCCCTGGACATCCCCACCCAGTCGCAGACGCCATCGGCCAGCAAGTGTTCGGCTTTCTCCAATCCGTCGACGAAGCCGGCATACCCCACCGGTACCGTCGACACCGCTTTGATGGCCCTGACACCGGCTTGCAGGTACTCGTCCATCGTGGAGGAGTGGACGATGAGTTTGCCGAAGGTCGCGCCTATGCACATCGAACATTCCAGTGCTGCCACGCCGGCCAGGCAGAGAGCCTGGACTGTTTCTTTCATATCGGTGAATTGCAGCCCCTGCTCACCCAGACCATCGTCGATACCCAGCCTGATGGTGACGATCAGGGCACCATGGGTTCGTTCGCGGATGGCCTGGATCACTTCGAGCAGCAGACGGGCACGGTTCTCTTCGCTGCCCCCATAACGGTCCGTACGCTTATTGGTGTGTGGGGACAGAAAGCTGCTCAGCAGATAACCGTTGGACGCCTGCAATTGCACCAGTCGGGCACCGTTGATCCAGGCCAGCCAGGCGGAATGGGCGAACTGTTCGATGACCAGGGCAATGTCTGCTTCGTCCATGATCCGAACCCGATAGTCCGGATCAAGTTTGGACACGCGCGGGCACGGCACGCCACTGGGGGTCAGCACGGCAACGCCGGTGTGCGTCGTGGTGCCCTGACCACCGTAATGTTGCAACTGCACGGCCACGGGCGTGTTGATGCGCTCGGACATCTCGAACATGGATTTGAGCGATTCGCCCTGGTGTTGCTCGAACAGTCCAAGCCCGGTGCTCTGCAATCGGGACTGCGGCGACACCGTGGCGTTGCACAGAAACGCCATGGAGCAGCCGCCCTCCATGATGCCCTGATAGAACTCGATCATGGCGGGCGTCACGCACCCGCTGTGATCGGCCAGATCCACGCCCATCGAAGCGAAAAACAGACGATTGCGCAGCTCCAGCCCGCCTGCCAGTCGAAGCGGCTCAAGCACATGGGGATAACGGTTCATCATGCCTCAGCTCTCTGATCAGGCATTGACGACGCCTGGTTAGGCGTCATCCAGACCGGCTGCTCGAGAGCGGGGGCGGGGACTGTTTCCTGATGGGAGAAGTAAGTGAACTGCTTGAGCACTTCTCGCCATTTGAATCGCAGCTGCGAATCCAGGTCCGCCAGTTGCAGTTTGAGCAGGCGGCCCTTTGGCGCATCACTCTCGTGTACCGATTGCACCGGCAGGCTGATCATTCCCTCGTTTTCCAGATACAGATAGACATGCCCCCGCGCGGGTGTGTCGAGCGGGCTGACCGAGCTATCGCACTGGACTTGCAGTCCGGCCATTGAAAGCAACTCCAACTGGCCGGCCAGATGACGACCGGATTCAAGGCGTACCAGCACTTCATGCCGTATACCTTTGAGCGGCCGGAACCAGTGGGCCGGATCGATATTGATATTTCGCATGCGCTTGAAGACGGGCATTTTGATGACTTCACCGAGTAGCCGGATATCGGCCACCAGTTCGCCCCTCTGGAAGAAACGCGCACGCTTGTCGACTTTGCGTGCCCGAGGTTGCGCCGGTTCGTCGTAATCGCTGACGAGTACGTCGACCTGAAAGGACGACTCGGTATAACGGGGGAAGCTCGACAGCAGGTCAACAATGGAAATCGACACCTCACCGCGTGCGTACCCACTGTGTTCGTAGAATTGCGCGTACATGGCCTGGCGAGCGGCTTCGATCAACATCAGGCCAGGAACGTGTTCGTGATGCTTGCGGTAAAAGAAGTAATTGGAGGTGTCGTTGAACAGGGTGAAGTACAGCAAGCCTTGCTGCGGGCAACCGTCCAGAGTCTTGAGTACGTCATGCACCCGCCGCCGTTGCCCGACGTCGAGAATGTCGTCGTAACCCAGCAGTTGCGCCAGTTTGGCTTCGGTACTTTCCAGCACCCAGACACCTGTCAGTATCAGGTGATCGGTGGCTTTTTCGTAGCAGGCCAGAAGCTCTGGCAGACAGGCCGACATGCCCGCCTGTTCAAGTTCGTCCAGGCCGATAATCGTCGGTAACGAGCGCAGCACCAGTCGATTGCCGTCCTGTCGATAGGCCTGGTTTACGATGTCGAGGGCCACCGGATCAAGGTTTGCCTGTTGAACGATGTCGGCGGATAGCCAGGCAGGTAGCTGGTGGCGAGCGTCGTAAATCAATACATCGTCATCGTGGCCTTTGTGGACGATGTCTTTTCCGACTTTCCTTTCCATGTCGATCATGATCTTCCCTCTGTGTTGAACGTTGGTTTTCCAGCAATAACTATCCATGTCTCGAGATCGACCCACGCCGATATGAGCCGGTCGACTCATGTCGGCAGCTTCATCATCTTTTTCAAAGGCTTACTGTACGGTGATGTAACACGCCCCCAGGGCCCGGTTGTCCAGCACTTGAGGAGGTGCCAGCCATTTGAAATCTATGCCGCCTCGCTTCAACAGACGACCGATAGCCACCGGGGAAACCGACACCAGATGCGAAACACCGCAGGTTTTGGCGTAATCCAGGGTGGCCATGAACAGGCCCACGGTGTTTTCGTCGGACATCTGATCGAATTTACTGGTCTGGGCATCAAGGTCCAGAGAGGTAAAGCGCGACAGCTCCCAAATGTCATCCTGGCAAGGGGCAGGAGCGCCGCCCAGCAATGAGGTGAACACTTCACTCAACAGGTACGGTTGGGTTGTGGGCAAAAGGCGCGCGCAGCCTTTTATACTTCCATCGTCCTGTTCAGCGACGATGTAATGAGTGCCGCTATGGTCGAACTGGTCGAACTCGAAATCGGCAGGGGTCGACAATTCCCAGCCGAGGCGTTCAACGAATACCTGATACCGATACTGTGCCAACCGCTGACGTTCGACCGACGTTAGCTCGTCATAACGTCCTGACATGTAATCCATCACATCTTCCTTTTAGTGACTTGTTGGGTTCCGATTAGAGCGCACGGCGAGATTGCGCACTACCTGTCACCCTTGACAGCTATCGGAAACATTTGGAAATATGCTAGGCATGTTGGCACGACGCCGATAGCAATAAATAAGAGAAGGAATCTCTATGTCGCACTGGCAGGCTGAACTGTTGGAAAATGCTGTGTCCGCGACGGACGTCGAATTATTGTTCGACAATATCAAAACCGTTGCCCGACAGTTGGAGTTCGACTATGTGGCTTATGGATCAAGAAGACTTTTCCCTCTCACCAAGCCTTGCTTGTTCCTCATAAATAATTACTCGCCTGCCTGGCAAACGGCCTACGCGACCAATCGCTACCTGGAAATCGATCCCTACGTTGCCCGAGCGCTGAGAAGCGTAAAACCCGTGCTGTGGGACGCCGAACTCAAGGCCCAGGCTCCTGATTTCTGGCAGGAGGCGCAATGTCATGGACTCTCGGAGGGATGGGGGCAAACGCTGCTCAATAGCGAAGCGCAGGGGCTGGTGACGTTCGCCCGCGGCAGCGACCCGATCACTGCCCTGGAACTCAAGACCAAACAGGCTGAGCTCTCCTGGCTTGCACAGATCACCCATTTGGGCATGACTCGGTTACAGCAGCTGGGGGTAGGATCTGTTCTGCCTGTGCCGATTGAGCTGTCTCAACGGGAAAAGGAAATTCTGCAATGGACCGCTGACGGAAAAACATCGGACGATGTTTCGGTCATCCTGGGAATTACCAAGAGAACGGTCAATTTCCATATAAACCATTGCCTCAAGAAACTGGGTTGTCAGAACAAGATCGCCGCTGCGGTCAAGGCTTCCCTCATGGGCCTGCTCTGGAAATAAACACTGTTGGTGATCAAACCCGAGGTCGGGATTTTGCGATTAACAACTAGCGCCTGCCCAACAGAGGGTGCGCCCAAGGACTAATGTCAAGGGTTTTTTTGCGATTGGTTATTCATTTATTAAATAACGATGTAACTAAATGGGTGATGTTTTTTTGGTCCATAAATTCTTCATAAAACTTAAGTTATATAGACACAGTTAACCGTATTCGACTGGGGCATGATTGTTTGCGATGTCCCGTAGCAACTGCCGAAGGTTCCAATCTTCTACTGCAATTTTAAAAGTTCGCAGCGTTGGGTAGTGCCTGCGATTGAGCGAGGGGACGGCGTATACTGCGCGCCTCATTCACTCATTGGAGAACAGCATGCCGGCCCCCGTCTGGTGGTTGCTTTGCCTGCCTTTTGTCGCGGGTGCATTTTTGCCGCTGCAAGCCGGTATCAATGGCCAGTTGGCCAAACAAGTGTCGAGCGTCCTGAGCGCCGCGCTGATTTCGTTTTTTGTCGGCACCATGGCGTTGTTGCTGTTGGTGCTGTTCCAGCGTGAAACGCCGACGTTGGCAGCCCTCAAAAGCCTGACCTGGTGGCACTGGAGCGGTGGCCTGCTCGGCGCATTTTTCATTACCACGGCAGCCTTCGCGGGGCCGCGCATCGGCGCCATGCTGTTCATGGCGCTGGTGCTGGCGGGGCAACTGGGGATGGCAATGACCCTGGATCATTTCGGCTGGGCCGGGTTTCGCGAAGCACCCGTCAGCACCGGCAAGATTGCCGGGCTGGTGTTGATTATGGCGGGGGTATTTTTTATTCGGCGTGGCTGATTGCCTCAGGAGAGCGGTCGCCACGTGCCGAGCATGTGTTCCAGATCCCCGGCGCCGACCAGTTTCAAATCGCCGCTTGAGCCGGCAGCGCTGGCCAGCAAGATCACTTCGCTGGGCAAGCGCACCGGCTTCTTGAACTGCACGGCAATCTCGATATTTGAAGTCGGCAGACGCCCGCTCAGTGCCGAAAGGGTACGTGCCTTGATCCACAAACCGTGGGCGATGGCCCGGGGGAAACCGAAGAGTCTGGCGCTAGCGGCACTCAGGTGGATCGGGTTGTAGTCACCGGAAACTCTGGCGTAGCGCCGGCCAATCTCGCTCGGTGCCCACCAGCGGGTGACCTCGTTCATGCTCAGAACCGGGTCCGACGACGGCTCAATGGTTTCGCCGGCAAGCTTCACGCCTTTGCAGAGCATCTGGCTTTCGGCCTCCCAAAGTGGCCCGAGTGCATCATCAATGCGAGTGACCAACTCAAACACCGCGCCCTTGGTATGAGGTTGCAGGTTCTGCACCCGCACGCTCACCTGCACTCGAGCGACTGCGCCCAAGGGCCGCAGAATACGGATGCGATTGGCCAGGTGAACCAGCCCCAGCAGCGGAAACGGAAACGCCTTGGCAGTGAGCAATTGCATCTGCAAGGCGAACGCCAGCACATGGGGATACGTCGGTGGCAGCAAACCGTCATCGGTAAATCCGCAGACCTTGCGATAGGCCTCCAGGCGCTTGGGGTCAACGTTGACCCAGCAACGAAAGCCATCCTCAGGCAGGGTGGTGCCGGTGATCTTGCGCCGCGTTGCCGCGCGCCAATACAACTCGGGCAGGTACGGTGTACTGCTCTGTGAATGCCAATCGGTCGCCATGTTCAAGCTCCCAATACACTTTGCCCACACACTCGCAATGCTTGTCCGCTGACCGCGCCACTGCCGGGTTGGGCAAGCCAGGCCACGGCTTCGGCGACGTCTTGCGGCAATCCGCCTTGCCCCAGTGAACTCATGCGTCGCCCGGCTTCACGCAGGGCGAACGGAATGTGTGCGGTCATTTGGGTTTCGATAAAACCTGGGGCTACCGCATTGATGCTGATCCCGCGTTCACCCAACAGCGGCGCCCAGGCCTGTGCCAGGCCAATCAGCCCGGCCTTGCTCGCGGCGTAATTGGTTTGCCCGCGATTGCCGGCGATGCCGCTGATCGAGGCCAGCAGAATCACCCGACCGTTATCGTGCAGGGTGCCGCTGTCGAGCAGCGCTTTGGTCAGCACTTGCGGTGCATTCAGGTTTACTGCGAGCACCGCATCCCAGTATTCCGGAGTCATGTTGGCCAGGGTTTTGTCGCGGGTGATGCCTGCGTTGTGGACCACAATGTCGATGCCGTTCGGCAACTGTTGGACCAACTGTTCAGTTGCGTCTTCGGCGCAGATATCGAGGGTGATGCTATGGCCGCCGAGGCGGGCGGCGAGGGCATCGAGATCGGTCTTGGCCGGTGGCACATCCAGCAGCACCACCTGCGCACCGTCGCGTGCCAGGGTTTCGGCGATCGATGCGCCGATGCCGCGAGCCGCGCCAGTGACCAGCGCCGTGCGTCCGGCCAACGGGCGGGTCCAGTCATGGACTTGAGTGTCGCAAGCATTCAGCCGCACGACCTGCCCCGAGACATAAGCACTTTTTGGCGAGAGGAAAAACCGCAGTGCACCTTCTAGCTGTCCTTCGGCCCCGGCCCCGACATACAGCAACTGCAAGGTGCCGCCGCTGCGCAGCTCCTTGGCCAGCGAGCGGCTGAAGCCTTCGAGTGCGCGTTGGGCACTGGCGGCGAACGGGTCACTCAAGGTCTCCGGTGCGCGCCCGAAAATCACCAGATGAGCGCTGCGGTCGAGATTTTTCATCAGCGGCTGGAAGAACTCGCGCAGTTGCTTGAGCTGATCGGTCTGCAGCAGATCGCTGGCATCGAACACTACCGCTTTGAGCTTGGGCCCGTGACCTGGAATCCACGCCTGGGCCACCAACGGTTCCGGCCCGTAGCTGTAAATCTGCTCGGTGAGTTTGTTGGCGAACGCGCTGACGTTCTGCGTCAACGGGCCGCCACCGATCAGCAGCGCACCCTCGACGGGCCGCAGGCGACCGGCCTCCCAGCGCTCCAGACGAACCGGCGACGGCAGGCCAAGGGCTCCAACCACGCGGTGGCCGAGGGCCGAATTGGCGAAGTCGATATAACGGTCTGACATGGAATGTTCTCCGGCAACTGGGGTTCAAAGTGTGGACCACGAATCGCGATCAGTCGTTCGATCCGCGAGATAAGGCCTACGCTTGATCACAGCAGATTAGTTTGAATCCGGGTTTTTTGTTGGTTGGCAGGGAATACAGAACTTGAAGCGCAATGCAGTACCTGTGGGAGCGAGCTTGCTCGCGATTGCGGTGTGTCAGCCGGCAAAAGCTTTGAATGTGCCGGCCTCATCGCGAGCAAGCTCGCTCCCACAGGACGGTGTTTGCAATTTTAAAATTTCAGAAGGAGCTTTACATGACTCAGCTGCGCCGCGTCGCGATCATCGGCGGTAATCGCATTCCTTTCGCTCGTTCCAACGGGCCGTATGCCACCGCCAGCAACCAGGCAATGCTGACGGCGGCGCTCGAAGGCTTGATCGAGCGCTACAACCTGCACGGCCTGCGCGTGGGCGAAGTGGCGGCGGGGGCGGTACTCAAGCTTTCCCGGGACCTCAACTTGACCCGTGAATGCGTGCTCGGTTCGCGGCTGTCACCGAGTACCCCGGCCTATGACATTCAGCAGGCCTGCGGCACCGGTCTGGAAGCAGCGTTGTTGGTGGCGAACAAGATTGCCCTGGGGCAGATCGACTGCGGCATTGCCGGTGGTGTCGATACCACCTCGGATGCGCCGATCAGTGTCAGCGAAGGCCTGCGCAAGATTCTGCTGCAAGCCAACCGCGCCAAGAGCACCGGCGACAAGCTCAAAACTTTCCTGCAATTGCGTCCCCGGCATTTGATCCCCGAGTTTCCGCGCAACGGCGAACCGCGCACCGGGCTGTCCATGGGACAGCATTGCGAGTTGATGGCGCAGACCTGGAACATTCCCCGTGCCGAGCAGGATCAGTTGACCCTGGAAAGCCACCAGAAAATGGCCGCGTCCTACGCCGAAGGCTGGCAGAACGATCTGATGACGCCGTTCCTGGGGTTGACCCGCGACAACAACCTGCGCCCGGACCTGACGCTGGAAAAGCTTGCGTCGTTGAAACCGGTCTTCGAAAAAAGCGACAAAGGCACGCTCACCGCTGGCAACTCGACACCTCTGACCGATGGCGCGGCGTTGGTGCTGTTGGGCAGTGAGGCGTGGGCGAAAGAACGTGGTTTGCCGATCCTCGCTTATCTGCGCGACGGTGAAGCGGCAGCGGTGGATTTCGTCAACGGCGCCGAAGGGCTGTTGATGGCGCCGGTCTACGCGGTGCCGCGTTTACTGGCGCGCAACGGCCTGACCTTGCAGGACTTCGACTATTACGAAATCCACGAAGCCTTCGCCGCGCAAGTGCTTTGCACGTTGAAGGCCTGGGAAGATCCGGAGTACTGCAAAACCCGGCTCGGTCTCGACGTACCGTTGGGTTCGATCGACCGCAGTCGGCTCAACGTCAAAGGCAGTTCACTGGCGGCCGGACATCCGTTTGCCGCGACCGGTGGGCGAATCGTCGCCAACCTCGCCAAGCTGCTGGACGCCGCCGGGAAGGGGCGCGGATTGATCTCGATCTGCGCCGCCGGCGGTCAAGGTGTGACGGCCATTATTGAGCGCTGAGGGCAGCGCCGCGTTGCTGCTCGGCGAGTAGCCGATTGCGGTTGGCATAACTCTCGGCCATCACCGAGCAGACGATCAGCTGCAACGGGTGATAGATCATGATCGGCAACAGGATCAGCCCCAGGCCCGGGTTGGCGCCGAAAATCAGTGCGGCCATCGGTGCACCGGCCGCTAGGGATTTTTTACTGGCGCAGAACACTGCGGCGATTTCATCGGCCGGGCTGAATTTCAGGGCGCGGGCAGTGCGGGTGGTCATCCACAGAATGATTGCCAGCAGCACGGCACTGCCGACCAGTGCGCTGAGAATCACCGTGTTGCCCTGTTGCTGCCACATCCCGGAGACCATCGAGTTGCAAAACGCTGCGTAGACCAGCAGCAGGATCACCAGTTTGTCGACGATGTTGGTGTAGCGCTTGTGGCGACTGAAAAACTTGCCAAACAGCGGCCGCAGCAACTGACCCAGTACCAGCGGCAGCAGCAACATGGCGCAGAGGTCGAGCAGGGTTGAACCCAGGTCAATGCCGCCAGCACCGCTGCCCACCACGAAACTCACCAGTAACGGCGTGAGGAAAATCCCCAGCACGCTGGACAGGCTGGCATTGAGAATCGCCGCCGGTACGTTGCCACCCGCGCTACCGGTCAAGGCCACGGAAGAGGAAATGGTCGAGGGCAGGGCGCACAAGTATAAGAAACCGAGCATCAGTAGCGACGGAATGTGCGAGCCCAGCAGCTTGTCGCTCACCAGCCAGATCAGCGGGAATACCAGGAAGGTGAAAGTCTGGACCATGAAGTGCAGGCGCCAGTTTTTCAAACCGTGACGGATCTGCTCGCTCGACAGGTTGACCCCGTGCAGGAAGAACACCAGGAACACGCCGATGTTGATCACCCACTCGGCGTGCATCGCACCACCCGTGGCGCCGAATGTCGGGAAGGCCCAGGACAGCAGCGTGGCGATCAGCATCCCGCACAGGAACCAGTCGGTGACCACGCGTTTGAGGTGTTTGAAGGCATGCATAGCGGGCACCGAAGACATTGTAAGAATGGATGACCTAGCCTAAGGTCATGACTTCCGCCCGTCTTGCGACATAAGGCCAATCAATGCCGGCTAACGGACAACTTTCTCTTGAACGGACCATCCCGACCCTGACGGCGTTGCCGCGTCCGCTGTATGCCCGCGCGGAAAGCCTCAGCGCCGGCTCGTGGACGCCACCTCATCGTCACGATTGGGTGCAGTTTTCCTACGCGATCAGCGGAGTCCTCGGCGTGCACACCGCCGAGGGCAGTTTCTTTGCGCCGCCGCAGTGGGGTATCTGGATTCCGGCTGACCTGGAGCACCAGGTGGTGACCTCGATGCGTGCAGAGATGCGCAGTCTGTATGTGCGGCGCGAGGAGTGCGCCTGGGCGGACGAGCGTTGTCGGGTGCTGGAAGTTACGCCCTTGGCGCGTGAACTGATCAAGAGCTTCTGCCAACTGCCGGTGGATTATCCCGAGGGCGACAGCCGCGAGGCGCGCTTGGTCGAGGTGCTGCTGGATCAGTTGGCGAGCCTGCCGGAAGTCGGGTTTTCTCTGCCGTTGCCACGTCACCCGCGTTTGCTTGGGTTGTGCAACGAGCTGATCGAGAGCCCTGAGCAGAACATAACGTTGCATGAGTGGGCGGAGCGATTGGGCACGTCAGAGAAAACCTTGATGCGCTTGTTCCAGCGTGAAACCGGATTGAGTTTTCGCAGCTGGCGCCAGCGCATGCGGTTGTTGTCTTCGTTGAGTTTGCTGGAGGATGGCAACAGTGTGACCACGGCGGCGCTGTCCAGCGGCTATGACTCGACGTCGGCGTTTATTGCCGCGTTCAAAAGCCTGTTCGGGTTTACCCCGGGGGAGCTTTTCAGGCAGTGATGGCCTCATCGCGAGCAAGCTCGCTCCCACAGGGTTTTGCAGTGTCCTTGTGGGAGCGAGCTTGCTCGCGATTGGCCGCGAAGCGGCCACCCTGGTTCTATGATCAGGTGCGGAACCGTCGCACCAACCCATCCAGCTCATTCGACAACCCCGCCAGACTCTGGGAGTCGAGCCGTGCCGAGTTGGCCAGTTCGGCCACCAACTGCGCATCGCCATGGATCTGGCTGATGTGGCGGTTGATGTCTTCGGCGACCTGATGCTGTTCTTCGGCGGCCGTGGCGATCTGGGTGTTCATGTCGCGGATCACGTCCACCGATTCGCGAATCTGCCCAAAGCTGTTGCGCGCTTCGCCGATCCGGCTGACCGACTGTTGCGACACCTCAAGGCTGGCGTGCATTTGCTGGGTGACCTGACTGGTGCGCTTGGCCAGGTTGCCGAGCAGTCCGTCGATTTCCGCCGTAGAGTCTGCGGTGCGTTTGGCCAATGCGCGCACCTCATCGGCCACCACTGCAAAGCCGCGACCCTGCTCGCCGGCGCGGGCCGCTTCGATCGCTGCGTTCAGTGCCAGCAGGTTGGTTTGCTCGGCGATGGAACGAATGGTGCCGAGGATCGACTGAATGTCATTGCTGTCGCGTTCCAGCTGCTGCATCGACTGCGCCGATTGTTCGATTTCCTGGCTCAACTTGTCGACGCTGTTCACCGCGGCATCGATTTGTTGCTGACCTTCGCGGGCCTGACGCTGACCGCTGTCGGCCGACTCGGCGGCCTGGCTGCAGGAGCGCGCGACTTCGTTGGCGGTGGCGACCATTTCGTGGAACGCCGTGGACACCATGTCCACGGCTTCACGTTGGCGCCCTGCGGCTTCGGCCATGTCGCTGGAGACCTGGGTCGCGCTGTGGGAGTTGGCGAGGATCTTGGTCGCGGCGCCGCCGATGTGCTGGATCAGCGCGCGAATCGCGGCGAGGAACTGGTTGAACCAGTTGGCCAGTTGCGCCGTTTCGTCGTTGCCACGGATCTGCAGGTTCTGGGTCAGGTCACCTTCACCCTGGGCGATGCCTTCCAGACCGCTGGCAACGCTGCGGATCGGCCGCACGATGAGGCTGGCGAAACTCGCGCCCACTATGGCAAAGACCACGGCCAATACGGCGGCGATGATCGCGATCAACCAGGTCAGTTGAGTGGCGGAGCTCATTACGTCGGTTTGCTTGATCAGGCCGACGAAGGTCCAGCCCAGTTGCTCCGACGGCCAGACGTTGGCCATGTAGCGCTCGCCGTTCAACTCGACTTCGACCAGACCTTTACCGGCCTTGGCCAGTTGTGCATAACCGTCGCCCAGGCTGCTCAGGGGTTTGAAGTTATGCTCCGGCTGTTTCGGATCGACCAGCACCGTGCCGTTGTTTTCCATCAGCATCAGGTAGCCGGTTTCACCGAGCTTGATCTGCTTGACGATCTCGGTGAGCTGCTTGAGCGTCACGTCGATACTGACTACACCGCCGTTGGTGCCCAGCTTGTTGTCGAGGGTACGCACGGTGCTGACGTAAGTCGCGTCATCGTCTGCCCAGTAATAGGCGTCGGTGCGCAGTGGCTTGCCTGGTTTGGCTTGGGCCGCTTTGTACCAGGGACGCTGGCGCGGGTCGTAATTGCTCAGCTTCGGATCATCGGGCCACGACACGTAACCACCGGCGCTGGTGCCGATGATGGCGTACGCGTAGGCCGGGTGACTGGCGCCCAGGTCTTGCAGCAAGGCGAACACCTGCTTGTCCATCTCGCCTTGCGGGATCTCGGTCGCGTTGGCGCTCATGTAAGTCTTGAGGCTGGCGTCGGTGTTTTTGATCAGCGGCTGGGAGGCCAGGTAGTTGACGTTCTGGCTGATGCTGTCGAAGAACAGTTGCATGGCGTTGCTGACCTGACGGATCTCTCGACCGCTGCTGTCGACAAAGTTTTCTTTGGCATCGCTGCGCAGGTTCATGACCACCAGGGTGGCAACCAGCACAACCGGCAAGCAGGCGATGATTGCAAACGCCCACGTCAGTTTTTGTTTAATGTTCATCCGCGCTCCAGATTTTTTCTTATAAGCCCACGCAGTGCTGACGACTCGCGGATTGTCGGACAAATCCCGTTCTCTTTGATGACTTCGGCCGCCAGCAGCGGAAATTGAGGGCTATTGAAAAAAATCCTACGAAGAGTGGGTTGGCTAATCGCAAACTCTGTCGCAATTGCCTTCTGATCTGGTTAGCAACGTGCGGCTGACTCTCAGCTATGATCTTCGTCGGCCGACAGGGTTTGCCTGATTAATCTGGCACATTGGGTGCATCTGCAACGTTCATAGGTCGGCAACCCCTCCCCGCCGGGAGTGGATTGCCGTATAACGAGTGACATTCGCGTGTTTGGTAATAAAGGACCCACAATAAAAGCTGATGAAGACTCCAAAACGCATTGAACCGCTGATCGAGGACGGTCTGGTTGACGAGGTGCTGCGCCCACTCATGAGTGGTAAAGAAGCAGCTGTTTATGTGGTGCGCTGCGGCAACGAGTTACGTTGCGCCAAGGTTTACAAGGAGGCGAATAAACGAAGTTTTCGTCAGGCGGCCGAGTATCAGGAAGGCCGCAAGGTACGTAACAGCCGTCAGGCTCGCGCGATGGCCAAGGGTTCCAAGTTCGGTCGTAAAGAAACCGAAGACGCCTGGCAGAACGCCGAGGTTGCGGCGTTGTTCCGTCTGGCCAGTGCCGGGGTGCGAGTCCCCAAGCCGTTCGACTTCCTGGAAGGCGTGCTGCTGATGGAACTGGTGGCGGACGAGTACGGCGATGCCGCACCGCGTCTCAATGACGTGGTGCTGGAAGCGGATCAGGCGCGCGAATACCACGCCTTCCTGATTTCGCAGATCGTGCTGATGCTGTGTACCGGTCTGGTGCACGGTGACCTGTCCGAGTTCAACGTATTGCTGACCCCGGACGGCCCGGTGATCATCGACCTGCCCCAGGCGGTGGACGCTGCGGGCAACAACCACGCGTTCAGCATGCTGGAGCGCGATGTGGGCAACATGGCCTCGTACTTCGGGCGCTTTGCCCCGGAGTTGAAGCGGACCAAGTACGCCAAGGAAATGTGGGCCCTGTATGAAGCCGGCACCCTGCACCCGGCCAGCGTCCTGACCGGTGAGTTCGACGAGCCGGAAGAGCTGGCGGACGTTGGTGGCATCATGCGTGAGATCGAGGCTGCGCGCCTTGATGAGGAACGTCGGCAAGCGGTTCGCGCCGCAGACGATGCCCCTCCAAGCAAAACCGAAGAACCGCCTCCGCCGTGGATGCAGTGATCGGTTGACGAAAAACCCGGCTTTGGCCGGGTTTTTTATGGGTGTCCTGCCCGAAAATTGAATTCAACACAGAACCACTGTGGGAGCGAGCTTGCTCGCGATGAGGCCATTACTTTCAACATCATTGTTGACTGTCAGTCCGCTATCGTGAGCAAGCTCGCTCCCACATGAGTATCCGTAGGTTGTTAAATCGAGTTAACTGCACGACACCCAAGGCAACGCTCGATCAAGGACGATTGTGAACACCGACCCCACACCCCACCAATCCACCCGCAATGCCCGACTGATCATCGCTGCGCGCCTGGTCTCGGACTTCGGCGCCTTCCTCAATATGGTGGCGCTGGCCACTTATGTTTACCTGCTCAGCAACAGCGCCATGAGCGTCGGGATCTTTCTTGCCAGCCGCGTGGCCGGGGGGATTTTTGCCAGTTTGATCGGCACGACGTTTTATCGTCGTTGGGGCGGGCGCTTACCGCTGATAGCCTTCGATCTGCTGCGTGCCGGGCTGTTAGGCCTGTTGCTGGTGCTGCCGGTGTCGCAGCAAGCGTTGCTGTTACCGGTGATCGCTTTCGGCCTGGGGTTTGGCAACTCGATGTTCGCCATTGGTCTCAACAGCCAGTTGCCGCACATGATCGCTGGGGAGCAACTGCTTAAGACCAATGCCTGGATCACTTCGGCGTCGTCCGCGGCGATGGTCGGCGGGAGTCTGGTTGCCGGGCTGTTGGTGGCAGGTTTCGGCTTTGAAACGGTGTTTGCGCTGAACGTGGTCACCTATCTGTTGGCCGCGCTATTCATTGTGCCGTTGCGGTTTTCCAGATCTGCACCGAGTGCCGAGCCAACCCACCCGCGTGGCGAATGGAGTGCACTGCGCCAAGGTTTGCGCAGTTCGCCGGTCATCGCCGCGATGCTGGCGCTGGCGATGGCCGACACCCTCGGCAGTGCCGCGCACAACGTGGGGTTCCCGATCATTTCCAAACTGCTCACGCCTGAGTCGGCCAGCACTACGCTGGGTTTGATGCTGGCAGTGTGGGCGTGCGGGAAATTCATCGGCGCACGGATCGCCAGTCGTTTGCCAGGCTCGGAAAACTCAAACCTGGAGCGGCGGTTTTTCTTCGGTGTGTTGCTGATGTCCAGCGGCTTCATTCTGATGTTCCAGCAACAGAGCCTGTACGGCTTGCTGCTGTTCGCGTTGCCGGCGGGTTTGGGCGACGGCTTTTCCGAGGTCGGACTGATGTCGCGCTTGCAGCGTGAACCGGACAGCCTGCGCCTGCCGATTTTCAGTTTTCTGACCTTACTGCAGATGACCGGGTTCGGCGTCGGCATGTTGATTGCCGCGCCGTTCTATAACGTGTGGGCGCCCGGCGCGGTGGTGCTGCTGTTTCATGGGATTCCCCTCAGCACCCTGTTGGTGCTGAAGGTTTTGGCGATCAGGGGCGAGCGGGCTCGGCGCAGCAGCCCGACGCCAGCTCCTTGAGAATCGGGCAGTCCGGACGATGATCGCCCTGACAATGCTCCACCAGATCCTCCAGGGTGTCGCGCAACTGGCCGAGCTCGCGGATTTTCTGGTTCAGCTCATCGATGTGCTGGCGGGCCAGTGCCTTGACGTCGGCGCTGGCCCGTTGGCGGTCCTGCCAGAGGGTCAGCAGTTTGCCAACCTCTTCCAGAGAAAAACCGAGATCGCGTGAACGCTTGATGAACGCCAGGCTGTGCAGGTCGTCATCGCCATAGACGCGGTAGCCGCTGTCGGTGCGATGCGCTGCCTTGAGCAGGCCGATCGATTCGTAATAGCGAATCATCTTGGCGCTCAGGCCGCTGTGTCTGGCTGCTTGGCCGATGTTCATTCAACGTCCTCCAGGTCTTTCGGCTTCCAGGTTTTGAGCAGTAAAGCATTACTTACCACGCTGACACTGGACGCGGCCATCGCCGCGCCGGCCAGAACCGGATTGAGCAAGCCGAACGCTGCCAGCGGAATCCCGATCAGGTTGTAGACGAAGGCCCAGAACAGATTCTGGCGGATCTTCGCGTAGGTCTTGCGGCTGATCTCCAGCGCCGCCGGCACCAAGCGAGGATCGCCGCGCATCAAGGTGATCCCGGCCGCGTGCATCGCAACGTCGGTGCCGCCGCCCATGGCGATGCCGATATCTGCCGCCGCCAGCGCTGGAGCGTCGTTGATGCCGTCGCCGACCATCGCCACCACACCGGTCTTTTTCAGCTCAGTGACGGTCGAGGCCTTTTCCGCCGGTAATACTTCGGCGTGAACGTTGCTGATACCCAGCGCTTCGGCGACCACCCGGGCGCTGCCACGGTTGTCGCCGGTCAGCAGGTGACTGCCGATGTGTTGCGTGTTCAATGCCTCAATCGCTTGCAGCGCTCCAGGCTTGAGGGTGTCGCCAAAGGCGAACAGGCCGAGCACCCGCGGCTCGGGACTTTGTTCGATCAGCCACGACAAGGTCCGGCCCTCGGCTTCCCAGGCCTTGGCGGATTCGGCCAAGGGGCCGGCGTTCAAGCCGGTTTCTTCCAGCAGACGGCGATTGCCCAGCGCCAACCGGCGACCCTCCAGCGTGCCGGCAGTGCCACGACCGGTCAGTGATTGGCTGGCGCTGACATCGGCCACCGACAAGTCACGCTCGGCACAGGCGTCCAGCACGGCCTTGGCCAACGGATGTTCGCTGCCGCGTTGCAGGGCGCCGGCCTGTTGCAGCAGGGTTGCTTCGTTGCCGTCGATGGCGCTGAAGTGAGCGATGCGTGGCGTGCCGGAAGTCAGTGTGCCGGTCTTGTCGAACACCACCACACTGACTTCATGGGCGCGCTCCAGCGCTTGCGCGTCCTTGATCAGAATGCCGTGGCGTGCGGCCACGCCGGTGCCGGCCATGATCGCGGTCGGTGTGGCCAGGCCGAGGGCGCAAGGACAGGCGATCACCAGCACCGCGACCGCGTTGATCACCGCCGTTTCCAGCGGTGCGCCATACAGCCACCAGCCGATCACGGTTGCCAGCGCTAAAAGCAGCACGACGGGTACGAACACCTGGCTGACTTTATCCACAAGTTTTTGAATCGGTGCCTTGCCGGCCTGGGCGTCTTCCACCAGACGGATGATTCGCGCCAACACGGTTTCCGCGCCAAGGGCCTGGGTTCGAACCAGCAGCCGACCTTCGCCGTTGATCGCACCGCCGGTAACCTTGTCGCCGGGTTGTTTCGGCACCGGCAGGCTTTCGCCGCTGATCAATGCTTCGTCGGCATGGCTCTGGCCTTCGAGCACTTCACCGTCCACCGGGAAACGTTCACCGGGTTTGACCAGCACCAGATCGCCAAGGCGCAATGCGCTGATGGCGACGTCCTGTTCGCGGCCATCGATTACCTGAATCGCCCGTTCAGGACGCAAGGCTTCGAGGGCACGAATGGCGCTGGCGGTCTGGCGTTTGGCGCGGCTCTCAAGGTATTTACCGAGCAACACCAGCGCGATCACCACCGCCGAGGCTTCGAAATACAGATGCGGCATGCTGCCGGCACTGGCGGTGGCCCACAGGTAAATGCTCAAGCCATAACCGGCGCTGGTGCCCAGCGCCACCAGCAGGTCCATGTTGCCCGCGCCAGCCCGCACGGCTTTCCATGCGGCGACATAAAAGCGTGCACCGAAAATGAATTGCACCGGGGTCGCCAAGGCAAACTGTGCCCAGGCCGGGAGCATCCAGTGCAGGCCGAACGGCTGCACCAGCATCGGCAGCACCAGTGGCAAGGCCAGAATGATTGTCAGCAGCAAGCTCCAGCGTTCGTGGCGCAGACGTTGTTGCTGATCGTTGTCAGTGGACTGCTCGGCTTGCCAAACGCTGGCGGTATAACCGGCCTTGCTGACCGCGCCGATCAATATCTGTGGGTCGATTTGGCCGAGTAGTTCGAGGTGTGCGCGTTCATTGGCCAGATTGACGCTGACGCTTTTCACCCCGGCGACTTTATTCAGGGCACGTTCGACCCGACCGGCACACGACGCACAGGTCATACCGCCGATGCTCAATTCCAGGTTGTGTGCCGGCACGTTGTATCCGGCTTGCTGCACCGCTTCCATCAGCGCCGGCAAGCTGTCGCGAGGAGCCTGGACGCGAGCTTGCTCGGTGGCCAGGTTAACGCTGACGCTGCTTGCACCAACAACTTTACTCAACGCACGCTCGACACGCCCGGCGCAGCTGGCGCAGGTCATGCCGGAGATCGGCAGATCGAAGGTGGTGGAATGGGACATCGGTCTTACTCCCTGTAGAAATGACCTACAGGATCAACCTTGCCATGCTGGCAAGGTCAAGTCTCTTCTAAAAGATCGCAGCCTGCGGATTGAGGTGATCCCTGTAGGAGCTGCCGCAGGCTGCGATCTTTTCGGGGTGGATCAATACCCCAGCGTGGCGGGCTTGAGGTAGATACCTTGCTGGTTCATGGCGATACGGAATTTCTGGATGGCACCGGCCCGCAACGTGATGTTCTGCGAGCCGGGGGCCAGCATCCCGGCGTTGCAGCCTGGCGCCTGGCCGGGCAGCAGTTTGAGCCGCAAGGAGTAGTTACCCGGCGGCAAGTTGAACGAGGTGCTCTGCTCCTGGAACAGCCGCGCCGACAACTGATCCTGGATGTACACGCCAATCTCGCACGAGGTCGCGACTTCCAGGCGCTCGCGAGAAATGATCAGCACACCGTAGTCTTCGGCGCTGGCCGAGGGCGCGGCGGCGAAAAGACTGAGCATGCCGAATAGGCTGAAAGCTGACCAGCGCATGGCTGCATCTCCTGCTTTTGAGTCATTGATGGCGAAGCTTGGCCGAGCGCGACGATGATTGCCAGCCCGGCAGATCACTGCAGAACTTGACCTTGCCACCGTGGCAAGCTCAAGACTGGCTTCAACCACATCAAAGGAGCTGTCTCATGCAGGTATTCAACGTTCAAGGAATGTCGTGCGGTCACTGTGTTCGGGCCATTACCGAGGCGCTGCAAGCCAAGGATCCGGCAGCCAGTATTCGGGTCGACCTCGCGGCGAAGGAAGTCGGCGTCGAGAGCGGTGAGCTGTCGGCGGATCAAGTCATCAACCTGATCAGCGAAGAAGGGTATGAAGTGACGCTGGCCTGAACCTTTTTAATAGTTAGCGACCTATCGGAATGTTCAAGGCGTCCAGGCGCGGCTAGACTGTCGGGCTGCCGACTGACGCATAACTGGACGCCTGATGAACCTCCGTACCATTCTGATTCTTGGCGCCCTGAGCGCTTTCGGGCCGCTGGCCATCGATTTCTATCTGCCAGCCTTCCCGGCCATGGCGGCGGCTTTCGGTACCGATGAAAAACACGTCCAGCTGACCCTCGCGGCCTATTTCCTGGGCCTGTCGATTGGCCAGTTGGCTTACGGCCCGGTGGCCGATCGCTTCGGCAGGCGCATTCCTTTGCTGGTGGGCGTCGGCCTGTTCACCCTGGCCTCGCTGGTGTGCGCGTTTGCGCCGAGCCTTGAGTGGTTGATCGCTGCACGTTTCGTTCAGGCGCTGGGCGGCTGCGCCGGGATGGTGATTTCCCGTGCGGTGGTCAGTGACAAGTGCGACGCGGTGGGTTCGGCGAAAGTCTTTTCGCAGCTGATGCTGGTCATGGGCCTGGCACCGATTCTTGCACCGATGCTCGGCGGTCTGCTGGTCAACCTGCACGGCTGGCAGTCGATCTTTATCGCCTTGACGCTGTTCAGTGCAGTGTCGGGCCTGGCAGTTGCGGTGGGCCTGCCGGAAAGCTTGCCGGCCAACCAGCCGCGTCAACCATTGTCGGGTTCTCTGCGCCAGTACGGTCGACTGCTCTCTGACAGGATTTTCCTCGGCCATGCCTTGACCGGAGGCATCGCCATTGCCGGGATGTTTGCCTACATCGCCGGTTCGCCTTTCGTCTTCATCAAACTTTACGGTGTTCCGGCCGAGCACTTCGGCTGGCTGTTCGGCACCAATGCGGCGGGCTTTATTCTGGTGGCTCAGCTCAACGCGCGACTGCTTTCCAAACGCGGCCCGGCCTTTTTGCTGGCGCGTACCGTATGGATTTATCTGGCGGCGGGCCTGAGCTTGCTGGCGGTCAGTTCACTGCATACCGAGCATTTGTGGCCATTGTTGATTCCACTGTTTATCTGCATCGCGAGCCTGGGTTGCATCATTCCCAATGCGTCGGCGTGCGCCATGAGCGGTCAGGGCGCGCGCGCAGGCAGCGCTTCGGCAATGCTCGGTTGCTTGCAGTTCAGTGTTGCCGCAGGGGCGGCAGCGTTGGTGGGCGTGTTGCACGACGGCACAGCGATGCCGATGGCGATGGTCATCAGCCTGTGCGGAATTTTGGTGGTGAGCGTCGCGATGCTCACCCGTCGGTTGCAAATTGCCCGGGCAGCGCAAGCCGTGGCTTGAGTCAGCCGGTTGCTCGTTGCAGGCGTTCGGGGAGTTGATGAGGAGCTTGCAATCGGGCCTCGAGGGTCGAGGTAAAAGCACGGGCTTCGGCTTCACTGCGGAAGTTCACCGCGTGGTTGTCCAGGCGGACTTGCCACTGGGATTTTGCCAATTCTTTTATCAGGATCTTCATTGCTGACTTCCTCACCTAAAAGATTGCACTGCGGGAAGCTCGATTGTAGACCTGAATCAAATCGGTTTTGTGACGTGGATCAATTCCTCAGACTGACGGTTTAAAAGCAAAAAATCGCAGCCTGCGATCTTTTGCTCTATAGAACGTTAAAACCCTTCCAGTACGATCTTGCCCTTGGATTTTCCGCTTTCCAGCAGTTCATGGGCACGGCGCAAGTTGGCCGCGTTGATCGTGCCGAAGTGTTCACCGACCGTGGTTTTCAACGTGCCCGCGTCGATCAGCTCGGCCACCCGGTTCAGCAGCTTGTGCTGTTCGAGCATGTCGGCGGTTTCGAATAACGAGCGGGTGTACATGAATTCCCAGTGCAGCGACAAGCTCTTGCGTTTGAGCCTGGTGACGTCCAGCGCCTTGGGATCATCGATCAGCGCGAGCTTGCCTTGGGGCGCGAGGGCTTCGACCAGTTGTTCGAAGTGCTGATCGGTTTCGGTCAGGCTGGCAACGTGTGTCACCTGAGTGTGGCCTGCACGCTTGAGTTCTTCGCTCAGCGGCTGGCTGTGATCGATCACCAGGTCTGCGCCCAGTTCGCGTACCCAGCGTTGAGTCTGCGGGCGGGAGGCGGTGCCTATGACTTTCAGTGCGGTGAGCTGGCTGGCCAACTGAGTCAGGATCGAGCCCACCCCACCGGCGGCGCCGACGATCAGCAGGCTTTGACCTTGATCGGTTTTTCCTTCGCGCACTTGCAGGCGCTCGAACAACAGTTCCCAGGCGGTGATCGCGGTCAGCGGCAGCGCGGCGGCTTCGGCGAAGCTCAGGGATTTTGGCATATGGCCGACAATGCGCTCGTCCACCACATGCAGTTCGCTGTTGCCGCCTGCGCGGGCAATCGAGCCTGCGTAGTAAACCTTGTCACCGACCTTGAACAGGCTGACGTCGCTGCCGACCGCTTTGACCACACCGGCCACATCCCAGCCCAGGACTTTGGCCGCGCCATCTTCAGGCGAGACATTCTGGCGAACCTTGGTGTCCACCGGGTTGACCGAGATGGCTTTGACTTCAACCAGCAAATCCCGTTTGCCTGCCACCGGCTCGGGCAGTTCGATGTCTTTCAGAGATTCTGGATCGTTGATGGGCAGCGAGTGGTAGTAGGCAATGGCTTTCATGAGGGGGCTCCTTAAGTGTCATGAGATGGCGCAGATGATTGGTTATTTATCTGCAAGATAAAACCCGCTAAAAGAGCAGTCTCTTTCAATATTTTTTTGATAATGCGGGTGGGATGATGCTGCGTTTCGATGACTTGCAGTTGTTCGTGCGTGCCGCGGACCTGGGCAGTCTGTCTGCGGCGGCGCGGGTCATGGACATGTCGGCGGCGGTGGCGAGTGCCGCGTTGAAGCGGATCGAACAGCAATTGGGTGCGCGGTTGCTGGCGCGTTCGACACGTAGTCTGCGTCTGACCGCTGAGGGTGAAGGCTTCCTGGAATATGCCCGTGCAGCGCTGAGCAATCTTGATGAAGGACGACGTTTGCTGACCAGCGGACAGGATCAGGTCAGCGGAGTGTTGCAGCTGTCAGCGCCGTCGGACTTCGGCCGCAATTTGCTGCTGCCGTGGCTGGATGAGTTCCAGCGCGAGCATCCGAAACTCACGGTGCGCCTGTTGTTGGGGGACCGGATTGCCGACCTGTTTCGCCAGCCCGTGGACATTGCCCTGCGTTACGGGGAGCCAGAAGACTCAAGCCTGGTGGCGCTGCCGATCGCTGCGGACAACCGCCGTGTGTTGTGTGCCGCACCGGAATATCTCGCACGGCATGGCGAGCCGCGCCAACTGGAACAACTGGCCCAGCACAATTGCCTGTTGTTCATGCTGGGCAGCCGGGTTCACGACCACTGGAGTTTTCATGACGGCAAACGGGAGGTGAGCCTGACCGTCAGCGGTGACCGTTTCAGTGATGATGCCGACGTGGTGCGTCTGTGGGCGGTGGCAGGCGCCGGCATTGCCTACAAGTCCTGGCTGGACGTGGCCGGCGATGTCTTGGCCGGGCGCTTGAAAGTGTTGATGCCGGAGCTGCTCTGCGAGCGTGCACCGCTGAATTTGCTGTGCGCCCATCGCGCTCAATTGAGTAAGCCGGTGAACCTGCTGCGTGAACTGCTCAAGTCGCGATGTGCCGAATTGTCGGGACAATTACCGACAATGTTTGTTGCAGGCGAGTAGTCGCACGCAAATAGGGAAAATTCTGGCAGGAACTATCACCTCAAAATGCTTCCTGCGGGCAGGAACCGAAGATCATCGCGCTTATACTAACGCTGCCTAGTGTCGCACCGTTGTCAGCGAAGTTGCGAAACCTCGTTCAAACCGGTTGGACGCTGCGCTGATCGCCGTTGAACGCGGTCGGGATTTTCGAGGAGGTTTGTCGCATCCGTTGGTTACACCGCCCGGCGTTTGGCGGTTTTCACGCCTTGGCCGGCAGCACATTACTGGTCAAGATGTCCCAGAGCAGTAGACAAATGATTCAACAGGGAGTGAATACATGGAACATGCACCTTGCATCAGCCAGATAGCCACGTTGCTGGCAGACCCGAAGCGTAGCGCGATGATGTGGGCCTTGATGGACGGTTCTGCACGGCAATCCGAGGAGTTGGCGTTGCTGGCTGGCTTGTCGCCGTCTTCGGCCAATGCGCACCTGGGGCGTTTGTCCAGCGGTGGACTGTTGAAAGTCGAGGAGCGTGGGCGCAAGCGGTTTTTCCGGCTTGCGGCTCCCGAAATCGGTGCGGCGGTTGAAGCGCTGGCAAGCGCCACCCTGGCCAGTTTGCCAGGCAAGGTTCCAGAATTGCTCAAGCGCACCGGCCCATCGACGAAAGCGCGAACAGCGCCATCGTCATTGCTTCGGGCCAGGCTCTGTGAAGACCATCTGGGGGGAAGCCTGGCGGCTGATCTGTATCAGCGGATGCTGGATGCCGGCTGGATCGAACAGTTGGACAAGCGCGTCATCGTGACTCACAAAGGTGCCAACCAGTTGGCGACCCACGGCGTGTTCATTCAGGCGTTGGCCCACAGCACTTCCCGCGTAGCCTGCGCCTGCCCTGACTGGAGCGAGCACCGACCGCATCTGGGCGGCACGCTGGGGGCGGCGGTATTGCAGCTGTTCATGCAGTCCGGCTGGTTGCATCTGCCCAGCGACACGCGTGTTCTGCAGATCACGGCGGCCGGCCAACGTGAAATCGATCTGTTCGCCAAAGAGGTCGAGTTGGAAATGGCGCTCTAGCGGCACTTGAAATCGGCGTCTGTGGCCAGAGGTTTCAGACGTCGCTCAGAGCTGTGGCCAGGTCGTATCCAGCAATAGCCACCCCAGGCGATCCCGCACACTCGATTCGGGGACTATCGATTGGGGCATACGGCATGGAAACGCAAGGCTATAGCGCGGCAGAACGTCTGGAACGACTACCCATCAGCGGTTATCACCGGATCATTTTCATCATCATTGCCCTGGCGTTTTTCTTCGACTCCATGGACCTTGCAATGATGACGTTCCTCCTGGGCTCGATCAAAGCCGAGTTTGGTTTGAGCACGGCGCAGGCCGGGTTGCTGGCCAGCTCGAGTTTCTTCGGTATGGTGCTCGGCGCGTCATTGTCCGGAATGCTCGCTGACCGCTTCGGGCGCAAACCGGTGTTCCAGTGGAGCATCGTACTGTGGGGTATCGCCAGTTACCTCTGTTCTACGGCGCAAACCGTCGAGATGCTGACGCTGTTTCGAGTTCTCCTGGGGATCGGCATGGGCATGGAATTTCCGATCGCCCAATCGATGTTGTCCGAACTGATCCCGGCCAAACGGCGCGGGCGTTATATCGCGTTGATGGACGGCTTCTGGCCGCTGGGATTTGTCGCGGCGGGTGTGCTGTCCTACTTCCTGTTACCGCTGGTTGGCTGGCGCGACATCTTCCTGGTGTTGGCGGTGCCGGCAGTGTTTGTCCTGGCGATCCGCTTCTTCATTCCCGAGTCACCGCGCTGGCTGGAGCAGGCCGGGCATCACGCTGCAGCGGCCAAGGTCTTGCAACGCATTGAAGACAAGGTGCGTGGCTCGCTGGGGCGCGCCGACCTGCCTGAGCCGATTCGTTTACCGAGGATCGAGAGTCGCCCGGGCCACTTCCTTTCGGCCTTGAATGAAATCTGGTCACCGTTGTATCGCCAACGCACGATGATGATCTGGAGCGTCTGGTTTTTCGCCTTGCTTGGCTTCTATGGCCTGACGTCCTGGCTCAGCGCGTTGCTGCAACAGTCGGGGTTTGCCGTAACCCAGTCGGTGTATTACACGGTGCTGATTTCCCTCGGCGGGATTCCCGGGTTTCTCATGGCGGCCTGGTTGGTGGAGCGCTGGGGACGCAAGCCGGTGTGCATCATCACCTTGCTCGGTGGTGGGATGATGGCATTTCTGTATGGGCAGAGCGCGGTGTTTGGCGGCAACGTCAGCCTGTTGATCAGTTCGGGCCTGCTGATGCAGTTCTTTCTGTTCGGCATGTGGGCCGTGCTCTACACCTACACTCCGGAGCTCTATCCCACGTCGGCACGCGCCACCGGTTCCGGGTTTGCCTCGGCGATTGGCCGGATCGGTTCATTGCTCGGGCCATTGGTCACCGGGCTGGTGTTCCCGATAACCGGGCAGGGCGGGGTGTTCGCCTTGGGGGCGATGTGTTTCGCGATTGCCGCGGGAGTGGTCTGGCTGTTCGGGATGGAGACGCGGGGCAAGACGCTGGAAGAGTTGAGCGAGGTCGCGCAAGTCGGTTAAACACCGATTAAATGTGGGAGCGAGCTTGCTCGCGATGGCGGACTGACATTCAGCATTGATATTGAATGTTATGGCCTCATCGCGAGCAAACGGAACGCCGCCCGGCTGCTCCCACATTGGTTTTGCAGTGAAGCTTATGGTTTGACCAGTCTGGCATCCAGGCTGTTCTGCGCCAGGCGCTTGGCCTGATCCTGGGTCATGCCCAAATGGGTATACAGCGCATGAAAGTTCTCGGTGACATAACCGCCGAAGTACGCCGGGTCATCGGAGTTCACCGTGACCTTCACCCCACGCTCTAGCATCTCGAGAATGTTGTGCTGGGACATGTGATCGAACACGCAAAGCTTGGTGTTGGACAGCGGGCAAACGGTCAGCGGAATCTGTTCGTCGATGATCCGCTGCATCAGGCGTTCGTCTTCGATGGCGCGCACGCCATGGTCGATACGCTGGATTTTCAGCAGGTCGAGGGCTTCCCAGATGTACTCCGGCGGACCTTCTTCACCGGCGTGAGCAACGGTCAGGAAACCTTCGTGACGGGCGCGATCGAACACGCGCTGGAACTTGCTTGGCGGGTGACCCATCTCTGAGCTGTCCAGGCCGACGGCGACAAACGCATCGCGGAACGGCAGCGCCTGGTCGAGGGTTTTCTGGGCTTCGTCTTCGCTCAAGTGGCGCAGGAAGCTGAGGATCAAACCGCTGGTGATGCCCAGTTGCTGCTCACCATCTTTCAACGCGCTGGCGATGCCGTTAAGCACCACTTCGAACGGGATGCCTCGGTCGGTGTGGGTTTGCGGATCGAAGAACGGTTCGGTGTGAATCACGTTCTGCGCCTTGCAACGCAACAGGTAGGCCCAGGTCAGGTCGTAGAAATCCTGAGAGGTGCGCAACACATCGGCGCCCTGGTAATACAGATCCAGAAACTCTTGCAGGTTGTTGAAGGCATACGCCTTGCGCAGGGTTTCGACATCGCTCCACGGCAGGGCGATCTTGTTGCGTTCGGCCAGGGCGAACAGCAACTCAGGCTCCAGCGAGCCCTCCAGGTGCAGGTGCAGTTCTGCCTTGGGCAGGGCGTTCAGCCAGTCGTACATATTCTTTTCTCATCAGGTGCAGATGGTGAGCATTCTACAGATGCCTGTAGAAACAATTAGCAAAACCTGACCAGCCGGTTCATCAAACCACTTCCTGTTTCCGACGATAAGCATAGGTGTCGGCAAACGTGGGCAAGGGCTCCTGGCTCTTGCCCACGATGACATCAGGTTAGACGCCGGCGATCAAATGCCGCGCCGCTTGGCTGTGATCGGCAATCAATCCCTTCAGGTCCAAGCCCTCAACCTGCCCATCGATCACTCGCCATTTGCCGCCGACCATCACCCGGTCCGCGCGGTCTGCACCGCAGAGCAGCAATGCCGAGATCGGGTCATGGCTGCCGGAGAAGCGCAGCTCATCGAGTTTGAACAACGCCAGGTCCGCTTGCTTGCCCACCGCCAGTTCGCCGATATCGCTACGGCCGAGCAATTTCGCCGAACCCAGGGTGGCCCAGCCCAGCACCCGTTCCGGGGTGATTTTCTCCGCGCCGTAACGTAGCCGTTGCAGGTACAGCGCCTGACGGGTTTCGAGGATCATGTTCGAGGCATCGTTGGACGCCGAACCGTCGACACCCAGCCCCAGCGGTGCACCGGCGGCGGTCAGCTCCAGGGTTGGGCAAATGCCTGATGCCAGGCGCATGTTCGAACTTGGGCAATGGCAAATGCCGGTGCCTGCCGCGCCGAGGCGGGCGATTTCGTCGGGGTTGAAGTGAATGCCATGCGCGAGCCAGGTGCGTGGGCCGAGCCAGCCGACGCTGTCCAGATAGTCCACGGTGCGCAGGCCGAAGCGTTGCAGGCAGAAGTCTTCTTCGTCGAGAGTTTCGGCCAGATGCGTGTGCAGGCGCACGTCAAGCGTGTTCGCCAGTTCGGCGCTGGCCGACATGATTTCCGGTGTGACCGAGAACGGTGAGCAGGGCGCCAGGGCGATCTGGATTTGCGCACCGTCGCCACGTTCGTGGTACTCGGCAATCAGGCGCTGGCTGTCGGCGAGAATCACTTCGCCTTGCTGCACGGTTTGCTGGGGCGGTAGACCACCGTCTTTTTCGCCGAGGCTCATCGAGCCACGGGTCAACATGGCGCGCATGCCGAGCTCGCGAACGCTGTCGACCTGCACGTCGATGGCGTTTTCCAGCCCCTCGGGAAACAGGTAATGGTGGTCGGCGGCAGTGGTGCAACCCGACAGCAGCAATTCAGCCAAGGCCACCTTGGTCGCCAGCGCCAGTTTTTCCGGGGTCAGTCGGGCCCAGACCGGGTACAGGGTTTTCAGCCAGGGGAACAGCGGCTGATTGACCACCGGTGCCCAGGCTCGGGTCAGGGTTTGATAGAAGTGATGGTGGGTGTTGATCAGCCCCGGCAGGATCACATGCTCGCGGGCATCGAACACTTGTCCACAGGGCGTCGCGGGTTGTTGGCCTTGCTTGAGCACTTCGACGATCAAACCGTCTTGCAGCACCAGGCCGCCACGGGCATCGAGGCCGTTGGCAGTGAAGATCGCGAGGGGATTTTTTAACCAGATACGGGTCGCAGGCATTTGCCGGCTCCTCTGAAAGTTGGGTTCAGGTTCGCCAGCTCAGTGTTGCCCTGTCTGCTGATCCAGGGTCGCCGCGGGGGCGAAGTGCGAAGTTTCGGACAAAAGCGCTTTGTGGGCAAGCCTGGTCCGACAAGACGACGAATATCCTGTGGGAGCGGGCTTGCTCGCGAAAGCGGTGTGTCATGCGCCATTGATGTCGACTGACACGCCGTCTTCGCGAGCAAGCTCGCTCCCACATGGGGTTGGTGTTACCAGGGAATGGTTTCGCCTTTGTAATTGATGAAGTGATGCCCGCCCTTGCCGGCGTAAGCGGTCACCTGATCGACCAGCCCACGGGTGCTGGTGTCGACATCGATGTCCGCGCCTTCACCGCCCATGTCGGTTTTCACCCAACCCGGATGCAGCGACAGCACGGTGAGTGTCTGTTCGCCCAACTGCGTGACGAAGCTGTTGGTCATCGAATTCAGCGCCGCTTTGCTGGCCTTGTACAGCGCCAATTCAGGGGCGTCGGGCATGGTCACGCTGCCGAGCACCGAGCTCATGAACGCCAATACGCCGCTGCCTTCGCGGATCTGTCCGATGAAGCGCTGGGCCAGATTGATCGGCGCCACGGCGTTGGTGAAGAACAACTGGCCAACCTCGGCCAGCGTTGCGCCGCCAGGTGTCTGCACCTCCGGGCCTTTGACTCCGGCGTTGACGAACAACAGGTCGAACATCTGGCCTTTGAGTCGTTGGCTGAGGGCGATCACTGCTTGTTGATCATCCATGTCGAGTTTCTCAATCTGCACCTTGCCCAGTGCCTGCAACGCCTCGGCGTTCTGCGGGTTTCGCACCGTGGCGGTGACTTGCCAGCCGTCGGCCAGCAGGGTTTTCACCAGCCCCAGGCCCAAGCCGCGAGAGGCGCCGATGATCAGTGCGGTTTTTACCGTAGACATGAGTGGCTTCCTTGAAAAAAGAGGGTCATGGGTTCAATGGACAACGTTGTCCAAGCCGTTGTTGCAACTCGTGGCGTAACTCGCCCAGCGTAAAGCCGAGGCGTTGCGCTGTACATGTCCTGCTGGGTGGTAATCCAGGATCAGGCACCACTTCAGGGCGAGGTGCAGGATTGGGGGCCGATTCGGCTCCGGGTGATCTGGTTAAAAAATGATCATCAGGCTGCGGACTGTGCCGGCTATGCAACTGCGCCAGCCATGAACGGGTTATCCACAGGTTGCTCCACAGTATTTGTGTGCAAGCCCAAAGCCCGGGCATAAGCACTGAGAGGCTTTGTTCTAATGGTGCTAAACCGCTCTAACTGTTTGTTTTACGGTGGAATTGGACGTGTGGACGGCCAATTGAACGAAAAGTGATCAACGACCGCAAAGCCACGTTGCGCAAGGGCTACAGCGCTATGTACTCAGGTTATCCACAGTCGGGTGCACAGCGGTTGTGGGCAAGTGCAGGCAATGTTGGCATGGCGCCCATGCCCCAAAAGATCGCAGCGCTACGGGCGCAACAGGATTCCTCGTAGGAGCTGCCGCAGGCTGCGATCTATTGATCTTGCCTTCTTACCGCCGTAACAAAATCCGCCCACGACTCAAATCTGCCAATTGGCTCTGCAAGGTATCAATCTGCGTCTCACCGACCGCCAGTTGCAGTTCCACACCGTTGGCCGTGAACGTTTCTTCCACCACCAACCCGCCCAGTTCCGCGACGCGCAATTTGACCAGCGCCAATTCGCTGAAACCACAGGCACAACTGACCGGCACACGGCTGATCAATGCGATTCGTTCGGCGCCTTGCAGGCATTTATTGGCGCTGCCGCCATAGGCCCGTGCGAGGCCGCCGGTACCCAGTTGAATGCCGCCGTACCAGCGGATCACCACGACCGCGACCTGATCGCAATCCTGCGCTTCGATCGCCGCGAGTATCGGTCGGCCAGCAGTGCCGCCCGGTTCGCCGTCGTCACTGCTGCGGTACTGATCGGCGAGTTTCCAGGCCCAGCAATTGTGTGACGCGTTCAGGTCGCTGTGCTGCTCGATAAACGCCTGCGCTTCGGCAGCACTGGTGATCGGTGCCGCGAGGGCGATAAAGCGGCTTTTGCGAATTTCTTCGCGGTATTCGCAAAGGCCTGCAAGGGTAAAAGGCATGGCTGAACGTCTTAAATGACTGGAGTGAGGCCGCAGCCTTTAAGAATGATACGGATCAGGTTATCGCCGGCGTCTTCCATGTCTTGCTTGGTCAGTTTGGTTCGACCGGTGACGCGGCAGATTTGCGTGGCGAAATCGGCGTAATGCTGGGTGCTGCCCCACAACAGGAAGATCAGGTTCACCGGGTCTACAGCGTCCATCTTGCCGGCGTCGATCCAGGCTTGAAACACGTTCGCCCGGCCTTGGAACCAGGCGCGGTAATCCTGATTGAAGTACTCGGTCAGGCATTCACCGCCGCTGATCACTTCCATGGCGAACACCCGCGAGGCTTGCGGCTGGCGACGGGAAAACTCCATCTTGGCGCGTATGTAGCGGGTCAGCGCTTCGGTCGGATCGTCGTCAGCCGTCAGCGTGTTGAAGGTGCTGTCCCACAACTGGATGATGTTGCTCAACACCCCGATGTACAGCCCGAGCTTGTTGGTGAAGTAGTAATGCAGATTGGCTTTGGGCAGCCCGGCGTTTTGCGCGATGGTATTCATGCTGGTGCCCTTGAAGCCGTGACGAGCGAATTCGATTTCGGCGGCTTTGAGGATCGCCTCTTCGTTCTTTTGACGAATGCGGCTGGCAGGCTTACCTGCGTGGGCTGGGACTTCAAAGGTCATGGGCGGTTCCGAGCTGGTCAGTGGGTGCACCGTGCGTTGATAGCGCACCCACAGGAATCCGACAAGCCTTGTTGCGATAAAAGCGTCAACGCTGGGCCTTTCATGCGGTTTATCGAGTCGCAGCAAGGCTTTCCAGAAAGCTTTCCAGTACCAAATGCGGGCGCCGCCCCTTGCGTGTGACCGATGCCAGGCTCAGGTCATAAAAACGGGCGTCGGGTTTGAGCGCGCGCAAGCGACCTTGCTGCACCCACAGGCTGGCGTAGTGGTCTGGCAGGTAACCGATGTAGCGCCCGGTCAGAATCAGAAACGCCATGCCCTCGCGGTCCGACGCGCTGGCGGTGCAATTGAGTGCCTGGTAATGCGCCTGGATCTCGGCCGGTAAACGGAAGGTCGGAGCTATCGCGTCCTGACTATTCAGGCGTTCATCGTCCAGCTGTTTATCGTCGACATAAAACAGCGGATGGCCGACCGCGCAGTAGAGCAGCGAACGCTCGCTGTACAGCGGCTGATACTCAAGACCTGACAAGGCGCTGGCCTGCGGTACCACGCCGACATGCAAGCGTCCGTCGAGCACGCCTTGTTCGACTTCATTGGGCGCGATCATACGGATCTGAATCTGCACGTCCGGCCCGCGCTCTTTCAACTGGGCCAGGGCGTGGGTGATACGCATGTGGGGCAGGGTGACCAGGTTGTCGGTCAGGCCGATGGTCAACTCGCCGCGCAAGTGCTGGTGCAGTCCGTTGACCTCGGTGCGGAAACTTTCCAGCGCACTTAAGAGCTGTAACGCCGATTGATAAACTTCGCGGCCCTCTTCGGTCAGCGAGAACCCGGCTCGGCCACGTTGGCACAGGCGCAGACCGAGCCGTTGTTCAAGATCGCTCATCTGCTGGCTGATGGCCGAGCGTCCAATCCCGAGCACGCTTTCCGCCGCAGAGAAGCCACCGCATTCGACCACGCTGCGAAATATGCGCAGCAGGCGGATATCAAAGTCGCTGACTTGCGCCAGTGGATCGGGTCGACGGCTGCTCATGCTTCTTACTCAAAAGTTTAGTGGGGAACTGACTGAAGGTTAGAAGAGTTGGATTTCACCGACTTTATCCTCGTGGCAACTTAGCTGCAAGAACGCTTTTGATCCCCACGCCGCTTATTGCCCTGCGAGGTTTTGCTCATGAACTTGTCTGAAAACGCTCCGGTCTCCCTGGCCAGCCAACTCAAGCTCGATGCTCACTGGATGCCGTACACCGCCAACCGCAACTTCCAGCGTGACCCGCGCCTGATCGTTGCTGCCGAAGGCAGTTACCTGATCGACGACAAGGGCCGCAAAGTCTATGACTCGTTGTCCGGTTTGTGGACCTGCGGCGCCGGGCATACCCGCAAGGAAATCCAGGAGGCGGTGGCCAAACAGTTGGGCACCCTCGATTACTCGCCGGGCTTCCAGTATGGTCACCCGTTGTCGTTCCAGCTCGCCGAGAAAATCACCGAGCTGACCCCGGGTAATCTGAATCATGTGTTCTTCACCGACTCAGGTTCCGAGTGCGCCGATACCGCAGTGAAGATGGTCCGCGCTTACTGGCGTCTGAAGGGCCAGTCGACCAAGACTAAAATGATCGGCCGCGCCCGTGGCTACCATGGCGTGAACATCGCCGGTACCAGCCTGGGTGGTGTTAACGGCAACCGTAAGCTTTTTGGTCAGGCGATGATGGACGTCGACCACCTGCCGCACACCCTGCTGGCCAGCAACGCTTATTCTCGTGGCATGCCGAAAGAGGGCGGTATCGCCCTGGCCGATGAGCTGCTCAAGCTGATCGAACTGCACGATGCATCGAACATCGCGGCGGTATTCGTTGAACCAATGGCCGGTTCTGCCGGTGTGCTGGTGCCGCCGCAGGGTTACCTCAAGCGTCTGCGCGAAATCTGCGATCAGCACAACATCCTGCTGGTATTCGATGAAGTCATCACCGGCTTCGGTCGTACCGGTTCGATGTTCGGTGCCGACAGCTTCGGCGTGACCCCGGACCTGATGTGCATCGCCAAGCAAGTCACCAACGGTGCCATTCCGATGGGCGCGGTGATTGCCAGCTCCGAGATCTATCAGACCTTCATGAACCAGGCGACGCCGGAATACGCGGTGGAATTCCCGCACGGTTACACCTATTCCGCGCACCCGGTGGCCTGCGCTGCTGGCCTGGCGGCACTCGACCTGCTGCAAAAGGAAAACCTGGTGCAGAGCGTGGCCGAAGTCGCGCCGCATTTCGAGAATGCCCTGCACGGCCTGAAAGGTTCGAAGAGCGTCATCGACATTCGTAACTACGGCCTGGCCGGTGCGATCCAGATCGCTGCGCGCGACGGTGATGCCATCGTCCGTCCGTTCGAAGCGGGCATGGCGCTGTGGAAGGCGGGCTTCTATGTGCGCTTCGGCGGCGACACCCTGCAGTTCGGCCCAACCTTCAACAGCAAGCCGCAGGATCTCGATCGTCTGTTCGATGCTGTTGGCGAAGTGCTGAACAAGATCGACTGATTCTTCCCTCTATATAAGAACAAACAATGGACGCGCAGCGATGCGCGTCTGTGGACAACTTTTCAGGAGCCCCGCATGAGCCTCATCCCGCATTTGATCAATGGTGAACTGGTGACCGAAGACGGTCGCACTGCCGACGTGTTTAACCCGTCCACTGGCCAGGCGATCCACAAGTTGCCACTGGCCAGCCGTGAAACCATTCAAAAAGCCATCGATTCGGCCAAGGCTGCATTTCCGGCCTGGCGCAACACGCCACCGGCCAAACGCGCTCAGGTGATGTTCCGCTTCAAGCAATTGCTGGAGCAGAACGAAGCGCGTATCGCTCAATTGATCAGCGAAGAACACGGCAAGACGTTGGAAGACGCGGCAGGTGAATTGAAGCGCGGTATCGAGAACGTCGAGTTTGCCTGTGCGGCACCAGAAATCCTCAAGGGCGAGTACAGCCGCAACGTCGGCCCGAACATCGATGCCTGGTCGGACTTCCAGCCGTTGGGCGTAGTGGCCGGTATCACGCCGTTCAACTTCCCGGCGATGGTGCCGCTGTGGATGTATCCGCTGGCGATCGTCTGCGGCAACTGCTTCATCCTCAAACCCTCCGAGCGTGATCCAAGTTCGACGCTGCTGATCGCTCAGCTCCTGCTGGAAGCAGGCCTGCCGAAAGGCGTATTGAGCGTGGTTCACGGTGACAAGGCAGCAGTCGACGCGTTGATCGAAGCACCTGAAGTCAAAGCACTGAGTTTTGTTGGCTCGACGCCGATTGCCGAATACATCTACGCCGAAGGCACCAAGCGTGGCAAACGCGTCCAGGCATTGGGCGGGGCGAAGAACCACGCAGTGCTGATGCCGGACGCCGATCTGGATAACGCAGTCAGCGCACTGATGGGCGCGGCTTACGGTTCCTGTGGCGAGCGTTGCATGGCGATCTCGGTGGCCGTGTGTGTCGGCGATCAGGTGGCGGATGCGCTGGTGGCCAAACTGGTTCCGCAAATCAAGGCGCTGAAAATCGGTGCAGGCACTTCCTGTGGCCTGGACATGGGGCCACTGGTTTCCGGTCAGGCTCGCGACAAAGTCAGCGGCTATATAGAAGACGGCGTTTCTGCCGGTGCTTCCCTGGTAGTCGACGGTCGTGGTCTGAGCGTGGCCGGTCATGAGGAAGGCTTCTTCCTGGGTGGCTGCCTGTTCGATAACGTCACGCCAGAGATGCGCATCTATAAAGAAGAGATCTTCGGGCCGGTGCTGTGCGTCGTTCGGGTCAACAGCCTGGAAGAGGCGATGCAGCTGATCAACGATCACGAGTATGGCAACGGCACCTGCATCTTTACCCGTGATGGGGAAGCGGCGCGGTTGTTCTGCGATGAGATCGAAGTCGGCATGGTCGGGGTCAACGTTCCGCTGCCGGTTCCAGTGGCATATCACAGCTTTGGCGGCTGGAAGCGTTCGCTGTTCGGCGACCTGCATGCGTATGGCCCGGATGGTGTGCGTTTCTACACCCGTCGCAAGGCCATTACTCAGCGTTGGCCACAGCGTGCAAGCCATGAAGCCTCGCAATTCGCATTCCCTAGCTTGTAAGTAGAAGGGCAGAAGGCCGGTCCCCCTTTTGATAAGAGGGGGACCGGCCTTCGTGTTTTCGGGGCTTTTTGATCGATATGACAGATTTGTGAAAATAGGTGTTGACGGCAGATTCTGGACGTCTATAATTCGCCCCACTTCCGGCGCAGTCGAAACGGAAAACTCCTTGGTAAACAAAGAGTTACGCAGTTTTCGAC